>DASXUZ010000063.1:0-20345 GCA_036504555.1 Prolixibacteraceae bacterium
CCTGTTATCACTTTTAAAAGGGTATAGAAAATGATACCTGCAGCAACACCATTGGCAATGCTGTAAGTAAAGGGCATCATGATGATACAGATAAATGCAGGGAAACCTTCGGTGAAATCTTCAAAGTCAATGTCCTTGATGGCCGATACCATTAATAACCCAACAATGATCAGTGCCGGGGCCGTTGCAGCATCTGGAATCAATCCTGCCAAAGGAGCCAGGATAAGAGCCAGGAGAAACAAAACGCCTGTGGTAACAGCAGTAAGTCCTGTGCGACCTCCTTCACCAATACCTGCAGCACTTTCAACATAGGCTGTCACGGTACTTGTTCCCATCAGGGCTCCGAATGAAACACCGAATGCATCGACCAACATGGCTTTCCCGATTTTCGGAGAATTGCCATCCTTGTCAATTAAACCGGCTTTATTGGCAGTACCAACAAGGGTTCCAAAGGTGTCAAACAATTCGACGAAGGTGAAGGTAAAGACAACCGTCCAGATTCCCATGCTCAGTGCACCTCTGATATCAAGTTCAAATACGGCAAGGTGTGAAAAATCAGGCAAGGAGAATGGTGAAAATCCTTCTGCAATCTTGGTTACTCCCATAGGAATACCGATCAGAGTAGTTACAATAATTCCAATCAACAGGGAGCCCTTCACACGCAGGGCCATCATACCGGCTGTAATGGCAAGTCCAAGAAGGGTAAGCAGCATGCCGGGATTTTTCAGGCTTCCCAGTCCAATGTTCCATTCAAAGAACATCAGGCTTGCTTTCCCACCCGTTGCCTTGAGGGCATCCATCGTTGGAGGGATTACGTTGGTTGTAGCCACCATGATTTCAGACAGCTTTAACCCAATGATGGTGATGAACAATCCGATACCCACGGTAATGGCCACTTTCAATGAATGGGGAACAGCCACCACCAGGATCTGCCGCACCTTGGTAACGGTCAGCAGTATAAAGATCAAGCCTGAGATGAATACAGCACCCAAAGCGATTCTCCAGGGCATTCCCACACCGGCCAGGGCAACGGTGGCAAAGAATGCATTCAGTCCCATGCCCGGTGCTAGGGCAATGGGGAAATTGGCAACCAATCCCATGGCGATGGTCACAAAACCAGCGGCAATGGCAGTGGCAAAGAACACGGCATTCTTGTCCATCCCGGTAGCCGAAAGAATATTCGGGTTCAGGAACAGGATGTAGGCCATGGTCATGAAGGTGGTGATCCCGGCGATGATCTCGGTGCGTACAGTGGTTTTGTTCTCCTGTAGCTTAAAGAATTTGGTAATAAAATCCATAATCGCTTAGATTAAAAAGTGTATTTCAAAGCAGCTGTTGGATTGACCATAAAGCCTCTGTGTCCACCAAAGTTGGTACTAAATTCAACTTCAGATCCTGCAGAGAAATTCTTGCAGAAATTATACCACAATTGTGGTTCAGAAAGGAATACAAATTTAGTATCTTCTTTGCCATCAAAGTAATGATTGTCTTCTTTCCAGAAATCAGCAAAACCTGAGAAAGTTACTTTATTGTTGAAGAAGTTTGCATACCAAACAGCAGTCAACTGGAAAGAATTTTCATTTTTGCCACGAATATTTTTATACATCGCCTGGAGGGTAAGCCCTCTTGAGAAATCTTTGGCGTTCAATGAATATTCAAAGCCACCTAAAAAAGCATCATTGATCTGATAGGCGCCATTGTATCCAAGGTAAGGAAATGGTTTGTATTGTCCAAATCCACCATTGTACTCAAGGTGCAAAGCAAAAGGAGTTTTAAACAAGGTGATGGCACGGGCAATTTCCCAATAAGCCATACTTACTCCTTGGGCGCCAGCCTCCCCATAGTTCATGTCAATGAAAAAGAAAGTACTACCAAATTTGTCAGGTCTAAACATTTCGACAGTAGTAGTCAGATTTTTACGATCTTTTCCAAAGTCATAGTGTGTCTGCACATTCTGTCCATAAGAGCTCACTCCCAGCAGGCATACTAATAAAACAAGGACTAATTTCTTCATAATCTAATCTTTAAGTTATAAGTGTAAATGATTGCCAAAAATAGTTAAAAAAGCATCCATGATTCCCAATTGCCATTCCCGCCATGGAATTTGTTACCAACAGTTTTTTAACAAGCCCCTACTCCCATTGCAAACAGTGGAGAAGTCTGACAATTAACCGGATTATTAAATATTTTTTCTTATCTTCATCCACCAAATTCACCCGGCGATTGTTGTATTGACAGCAAGTTGCCTCCCCCAACAAGTAATTTTAGTCTAAAACCAATAAACGATTCGACATGAAACCGATTTCAAGAAGACATTTTTTACAGGCTGGACTCATCGGTGCCGCGGCCATCACCACAGGCTTTCCCAATATGACATTTGCCAACTCAAAAATCGCTTTGATTGATAAGGTCAAACTGGGTAAAACAGGGCTCCTTGTTCCACGGCTGGCCATGGGAACAGGCACCCATGGCGGGGGCCAGTCATCCGACATGACCCGCATGGGTGTGGATAATTGGGTAAAGATTGCCCGCTATGCCCAAGAACGGGGCATGACATTTTACGACTGTGCCGATTTGTATGGTTCACACCAGAATGCCAGGGAAATATTGAAAGAGGTTCCACGCGAAAAAGCCACCCTGCTATCCAAGATTTGGACACGTTCCGAACCCTGGAATCAGGATGCCCCCACCAAAACCATTGACCGTTTCAGAAAAGAAACCGGGTCTGACTATTTTGATATCCTGCTGCTTCATTGCATGACCAACGCCAAATGGCAGGAAGAAAAGAAGCCCTACATCGAAGCCCTTTCAGAAGCCAAACAAAAAGGAATCCTGAAATCAGTGGGTGTCTCCTGCCACAGTTTTGAGGCACTGAAGTTAGCCGCTGAAGATCCATGGGTGGATGTTATCCTGGCACGCATCAATCCGGAATCAGTGATCATGGATGCCAGTGCTGAAGAAGTGATGGCGGTCCTTAAAAAGGCACACGACAGTGGAAAAGGAATCATTGGGATGAAAATATTTGGCGAAGGCAAATTCACCGAAGAGAGCCGGCGCGAAAAATCACTTCAGTGGGTCATGGGCAGTAAAAATGTGGACTGCATGACCATCGGAATGACTTCCATTGAACAGGTGGATGAGAATATAAACCGCGTCATGCGAATCGCGGGACAATAACAAGATAAGATCAACGGTTGTCGTGGTAAGGTTGCTGGATACTGGCTACTGGCTACTGGCTATTGGTTGCCAGTCCTATAAAAAATTGATGTTACCCATAAAAGAGTATTTATTTCTCCATGATTTTTGACTTTATTGTCATAGGTCATGGTAGGCGCTTACAGCGTTTTAGTGTTGATTGTGAGTAGCTTGAGAGTACTTCATGTGTTCATTCCGTGTTACTTAACACACAAGGTACACACAATCAACACACAATCAACACTAAAACGCTGTAAGCGACTACCATGACCCTTGACAATTGAAATCAAAATGGGATCAGGGAAAAAACCATTTTTAAGTGAGCCGATCAATGGGGATGGTTATTAGCTAGTCGAATCACCTTTTGGGACTTGGATTCCTTTTTAAAGTAGCTTCAGGAAAGCAAAAGAGCCGGGCTTACTGCCTGGCTCTCTTGTTTGGAAAAGGTCTGTTATAGAAATGGTGGATGGTTCAAATGTACTATTTGCCAGTTCAATTAATCACCCTTTTGTTTAATGGAGACCCTCCAATTAGAATTATCTCATGAGATTGGCCGTTTTCGATAGCGAAATGCATATTTTACCACATGAACAGTCAATTTAAGCATCCCAACATTATAACCATTTGTCTAAAGCGCTGTTCAAAAACCGGTTTACGGGATATAATTCCTTCATTGAACTGATTACTTTTTCAACAAAAACATCGCTTATCACCACTGAATCACTGATGGATGATCCAAATGCGAAGGATTTGTATTTCAGCAGATCGATGTCCGGGAAATCTTTTGGAAATCCTTTTGGGGCAGTCTTCAGCTTGTCATCCCACAATTCAGGATACACTTTCCGAAACGATGGATTGAAGATAAGTTGTTTGAACTCCTCGGGATGGTCAAATATTTCGGTTCGGAAAGCCTTTAAAGCATCAGCCGGTGGAGCGTAGGCCCCGCCACCGATAAACGAACCACCGGGTTCGATGTGCAGGTAATAGCCCGCGCTGACACTCTTGCGCCCCCCCTTGGCAATAAAACTGCCCATGTTGGTTTTATAGGGCGTCTTATCGTTCGAAAACCGCACATCGCGAAAGATCCGGAATACACAATTCTTGGGATCTTGTACCCCGATTTCATCATCAAATTTACCCACCTCGTGAATGAGCACTTCGGTTAAAAAGAGGATCTTTTTACGGCATTCCTGGTACCAGTCGCGGTTTAAGTCAAACCACTCCTTGTGATTGTTTTCCTTCAATTCTGAAAGGAAAGAGATTACATCTTGCATATTGATTATATTTTAGTCATTCAAGATTGGCAAAAGGTACAACAATTTAAGAATTCTGACCCTGTCAATCAATATTGTTCAAATAGGCCTGTGAATATATTTTGAAATTGTACTTTTGCTTTGAACGTTTGACCTATGAAAAAGTTTGTAATTATTGTCGCCGGTGGATCAGGACAGCGCATGGGCAGTGAAATTCCCAAGCAATTTCTGGAATTATGCGGAAAGCCCATCTTGATGCATACCCTGCAAGTGTTTTTTGATTTCGATCCGCTCTGTGAGATGATTCTTGTCCTTCCCCAAGTACAACAGGCATATTGGGCCCAGCTTTGCCTGAAGCATTCATTTTCACTGCCCCACCAGATTGCCCGGGGAGGAGATACGCGCTTTCATTCGGTTCAGAACGGACTGAAATTGATCCAGGGTGAAGGAATTGTTTTTATTCACGATGGGGTACGACCCTTGGTTGGCATGCAAACCCTGTCCAGGTGCTTCGAAACGGCTTCAACCTATGGCAATGCCCTTCCTGTTTTACCCCTCACCGAATCTTTGCGTCGCATCGATGGCGATCAAAACTCGTCTGTTAACCGAAGCAAGTACATGATCGTTCAGACGCCACAAACTTTCAGTACCCAGCAAATCCTGTCCTCCTATTCACAGCCCTATGAGCCTGCATTTACCGATGATGCCACGGTGGTTGAAAGGGCAGGATTTAAGATCCAACTGGTAGCGGGCAATCCCGAGAACATCAAAATCACCACCCCAACTGATCTGCTGATCGCCCAGGCCTTCATCAAGGGCTAGACCACTCATTGACTATTGTCCTGGAGGATAAAACCTACCTTGGGAATATTCTCAATGCTGATCGAGGGATCAGCACCCAAATATTTGCGCAGCTTTGAAATGAAAACATCCAGGCTCCTTCCGGCGAAATAATCATTTTCACCCCAGACGGCTGTCAATATTTGTTCGCGGCGAATCACATTGTTCTTAGACAGGCACAACAGTTTGAGAATATTGCCTTCCCGCTCGGTCAAGCGTCGCTTTTGCTCACCGGATTCAAGCAATTGATTTTGAAAATCGAAATGGAATCTTCCGATCTGGAAGCTATTGTCGGCCGAAACCTTTGATAAATGGCTCCGGTTAAGGATGGCATTCATTTTATACAGCAATTCATCTTCATCAAAGGGCTTGGTGATGTAATCATCGACCCCAATTTCATAGCCCTTTTTCTTATCCTCTTTGAGCGAGCGGGCGGTGAGAAAAATGATGGGGATCTGTGAATTCAGGATTTTGATCTTTTTGGCCAAGGTGAACCCATCGATTTTGGGCAAACCCACATCCAGGATGCAAAAATCGAAATGCCCGCCCTGAAACCCGGTGAATGCCGTTTGCCCATCGCGGTACAGCTTCACTGAAAAGCCTTTGGTCTCCAGGAATTCAACCAGTAAAAACCCAAGGTTTAGATCATCTTCCACTAAAAGAATATTGACTATCCGGCTCATAATAGATTGTTTTTGACTGCGTTTTAATTGGCCAAGGGCAGGTGGATGATAAAGGTACTGCCTTTGTGAGCTTCGCTTTTGACTGAAATAGAACCCCCATGGGCCTTGATAACGGTCTTGACATAGTACAAACCAATGCCAAATCCTTTGGTATTGTGCAGATCACCCGTTGAGATGCGGTAATATTTCTCGAAGATCCGCTTGTACTCCCGGCTGGGAATGCCGATTCCATTGTCGCTCACGGTAATTTCAATCTCCTGATCTGAATTGTTGGTTTCAATGCGGATTACAGGCTTTTGGACCGAGTATTTGATGCTGTTGGACAAGAGGTTTACAAATACGTCCGATATATGCAGGCGGTCAGCAAAAACCATGGCAGGGGCTGCCTTAAAAACGCAGTTCACCTGCGCCTCGTGTTGCTTTAACTGGAACGACATGGATTGGATTGCCTCGGTAATGAGGAGGTGAATATCCAATTCTTCCTTCTTGTAATCAAATGCATTGTCTTCAACTGCGGCAAGGTGCAATAGCCTATCGACCTGACGCTGAAGTTTTTTATTTTCCTCCTTGATGGTCCCGGCAAACTGGAGCAGGGTGGGATCACCCAATTTCTGGCTCCTGCTCAGGATCATATTACTTGCCAGTGAAATCGAAGAGATGGGGGTCATAAACTCATGGGTCAGGTTTCCGATCATGTCTTTCACCTGTTTGGCAAATGAACGGTCGCGCCTGTAATAGGCCAGGATCACGAAAATAAAGGCGATGGTAAAGATGATTAACAAAACAGAAGATACAAACATAATGGCAATCCGCTGAAGGATAAACGAGCTTCTGCCCGGGAAATGGACCGCCAGGTCGATGCCCGCATCCGGATAGGGCGACTCGAAGGCATGGTGAAACAATTCCCCCTTCTTGATTCTTTCATTGCGTTTGAGCGACAAGGTATCCTCTCCATTGATCAGTATGAAATGAAAATCGAGGTTGATGTGGTAAAATTCAAGTTCTTTCTGAACAGTTGAATCCAGGCGCTGGATGATATTTTTAGTGAAGACTTCTTCCGAATGAATCAGGCTATCCTTTTCAATGCTGTTGTGCATGGCGGTGCTCAATTCAACATCGTTGGCCATGTTTTTGGCCGTTTGGCTAAGGGCCATGTTGACTCCCTTTGTAAAAATTGCCTCCTGCATTCCAATGGATTCCATCAGCCAGTTCACCTGGATCAACAACAATCCGAGCATGGCTGCCACCGCTGAAATGGTCAGGATCAAGCGACCTGTCCGCTTTTTCAAAGTCAATCGTTTACGAATCATAGCTCCTCGATAAATAACTGGTTACACCGCGGTTAATGGTGATAGAACCGCATTGGGTAAGTAAAGATATTAATAAACTTTCCAAGTCGTATCATTTTTAACAACGCATTAACAAGTCGGTAACTTCTGTTAAGATTTTCCCGCCATATCTTTGATTCAGATTAATTTATAAACAAAATTTCAAACACATGAAAACATCCTTATTAGTTCTTGCCCTGGCGCTGACCATTTCATTGTCAGGGTTTGCCTCCAGTCAAATGTCATCGGTGGCCAATACAACTGAACATGTTGCGGGTACAAAAACAAACCATTCAACCGGTACCAAAAAGGCTGCTTTGAAAAAACCGCATGCAAAAAAACATCACAAGATAACAGGTTCAAAAAAAGCACAAGTGGTTAAATAGAAAACAATGAAAATTATAAACAATTAAAAAAATCAAAATCATGAAAAAGTTAATTTTAATGTCCGCATTGGTAATGGGTTTAGCAATTGTTGGAAGTGCTCAAACCCCACAAACGAAGAAGGAAGTCACTACTACAACGACCAAGAAGGAAGTGACTACCCCGGTTGATAAAAAGGATGCCAAGAAGGTGGATGCCAAAAAGTTGCATGCCAAGAAAATGGAATCCAAGAAAGTTGAAACAACAACTACTACAAAACCTGCAAGTTCAGCTCCGGTAAAAAAATAAGCTTTGTGCTTATAGGAATAAAAAATGCCCCATTGGATGGGGCATTTTTTATTTGATAAAGATCCATCCCATTCCTGGCAGAGGGATCAATGGGGGTTTGCCTATTGCTTGAAATATTTTTGCATCAGCCCGACCAGTTCAGCTTTCTTAATGGGTTTTGAAATATGATCGTTGCATCCGGCCTCCAGGGCCATTTCACTGTCGCCATTCAATGCATGGGCTGTTTGTGCGATGATGATAATTTTGGAATTGAATTGCCTGATTTGCCTGGTGGCTTCATATCCATTCATTTCGGGCATGCTGATATCCATCAAAACCAGATCGATGTCGGGGTTCTCGCGACAAGCTTCCACGGCCTGGAGTCCATTGACCACCCTTCGGATTTCCCTGCCAAAGGCACGGACCAGGAAGGTTATGAGTCTTGCAGAGGCCTCATCGTCATCAGCAATTAATATTTTCAGTTGACTTAACTTACTTGCCTTCAAGGCTGACAAATTTTCATTCTCAGCAAGCAGTTTTGCATTCGATTGATCGTTGAACGGCATGGTAAAATAAAACTTACTTCCTTTTCCTACTTCGCTTTCTACGCAGATGTTTCCCCCATGCATTTCAATAAATTCCTTGCAGAGCAACAATCCCAGTCCTGTGCTGGGTTCGCCGTCGGTGCCTTTCCGGTTGGTTTTAATATCGATGCGGAATAAATTATCAAGCAGGGTTTGGTTCATTCCAATACCCGAATCCTGGATGGATATTTCTACCTGGTGGTGGTTGGCCATTTTGGCCGAAAGACTTATTTCGCCTCCCCTGGGCGTAAATTTCACCGCATTGGAAATCAGGTTGCGTACAATGGTTTGAAGCATGTTAATATCGGCAAACACCTGCAGGTCAGCCGTAATATCTGTAATGATTTCAATGCCCTTGCTCTTGGCCGATTCCTGGATCATTTCGATACTTTCGCCCACCACTGTATCCAATTGAACGGCCTTGGGATGGAAAGGGATTGCTCCTTGTTCGATTTGGGACCATTGCAGCAGGTTTTCCAGCAAGCGGTAAAGATTCGTGGCCGATTTGTTCATGCTCTCAGCAATTTCCTGGGCTTCCTGCAGGGATAGACTTTGCAAATTTTCAGCCATTATCTGGGTCAGTCCCAGAAAGCTGTTGAATGGACTGCGCAAGTCATGGGCCACGATGGAAAAGAATTTATCTTTTTCGGTGTTGGTCTTTAGCAATAATTCGGTTTTAAGCTTGATTTCAGCCTCTGCCTTTTTGCGCTCGGTGATATCTTCCCCGATGGATGCCACCCCGGAAATTGCCCCGTGATGATCGTGCAGGATGGTATTGTTCCAGGCAATCAATCGCCGTTCCCCGTGTCGGGTAATTATTTCATTCTCGACATGTTTGGGAATGTCTCCCCTCTGGAACGATGCCATGAAAATACCCACCTCGATGTCTGTCCTGATTTCCGCTGGCAGAAACAATTCGAACCAGTTCTGATGCAGCACTTCTTCCCTTGTCCAGCCGGTGAGATCAAGCAGGTAATCATTGCAAAGGGTGACCCTGCCTTTGTTGTCAATCATCACACCAATGAGCGACATGGTTTCCAGTACCGATCGGAACTGTGCTTCGCTCTCCTGCAAGGCCTCCTCAGCTTGCTTTCGGTCGCTGATATCATGAATTAAAATATGGCGCGCTTTCCTCCCTTCATAGATCACTGAATGGGCCGATATTTCAACCAGGATGGATTCTCCGTTGCGTTTGAGATGCCTCCATACCTGGTCCGAATGGTTAGAGTAGGTGACCCTATCGATCTCTTTTAAAAGTTCGGGCAGGTCCTCTTCAGGCCGGATGTCCTTGATGGTCATGCCGAGGAATTCTTCTTTTGAATAACCATAGTGATTCACAGCAGCCTGGTTCACTTCCAGAAATGCCAGGGTTTCGAGGTCGAAAATCCACATGGGTTGTGGATTATTGGCAAACAGAAAACGATATTTCTCTTCGCTTTCAGCCAATGCAATTTCCATCCGTTTTCGTTGGGTAATATTGTGTCCCATGCCCAGAATACCAATAAATGTTCCCTTTGCATCGTACATCGGAGTTTTGATCACATCAAACAAGTCCGTCTGACCATTGTCGGCAAAGGTGAGCCATTCTTCATTGCTCATGGATTTACCGGCTGCAAAAGCAATCTGGTCATTGTATCGGAAGAATTCAGCAAGTTCGGTCTCAAAAAAATCGTAGTCGTTTTTCCCAATTATTTGATCTTCCTTCAAACCCATCAATCGTTCAAACATTGCATTGCAGGACAGATAGACCCCCTCCAGGTTTTTAAGCCAGATCAAATCAGGGATCGTATACAGCAGGGTTTGTAGATTGGCTTCACTTTTGAGCAGGGCTTCCTGTACTTTTACCCGTTCGGTGATATCGAGAAAAGACCACACCCTTCCCTGGGCTTCACCCCCGAGGTACATCGGTTTCGAGATCCGTTTAAAGGTCCGTCCATCTGTCAGTTCAACCAAATCGATGCTCTCGGCTTCCGGATTTTCATACAATTCAGAGACCCTGGTGATAAATCCGCTGGCATCGGCCAGTTGTCCTTTGATATAAGTGAGTAAGATCTGATCATCACCCCTGGCCAAAAGATCGGCCGGTATTTGCCACATCTCGGCAAATTTAGCATTGGACCTGATGATTTTCCCATGAGGACTGACAACCAGTAATCCGTTGTGAATGGATTCGAGTATGGCTTCGGTGAGGGCCAGTGAATTTTGACGTTTGCTTTCCTGTAAGCTGAAGGGACGAATTACAAAAAAATAGATGAAAGGAAAAGTGATCATGGAAAGCAGCAATGAATCCACAAAGGCTTCAATGCCAAATGGTTTAATATGCAAACTGCCAATAAACAGCATGACCAGAACCTCTCCCATAAAGATTGTAGCTGACAAGACCATCGCCATGCGCTTTCCCAAACTGAAATCTCTGGGCTCTTTACCGTTTTTAAAGTTTTGGTCCTTCAAGGTCTTTCCCCTCACTTATCTTTTGAAATTTCTGCTGATCGTTCGCTTACGGTTCCTGATAGTACCCGGTTAAGGGGGATATATCGTATTATTCGATGATTGTTACCCAGCCGTAGACATCAGGTTCATCGCCATATTGAATGCCACGCAGCTTGTTGTACAGTTTTTCGCTGATCGGACCTGGCTGGCCATCCTTTGAAAACACGTACGAGATCTTCTTGTCATAATCGTCGATGCGTTCAATGGGACTGATCACTGCCGCAGTACCGCAAGCGCCGGCTTCCTCAAAAGTGGACAGTTCTTCCACCGGCACAGGACGCCGTTCAACTTTCATGCCCATCTCTTCAGCCAAAACCATCAGGCTTTTGTTGGTGATCGAAGGCAGGATGGAACTTGATTTGGGGGTGACATAGGTGTTATTTTTGATTCCGAAGAAATTGGCTGCACCGCATTCATCGATGTACTTCTTCTCAACGGCATCGAGGTAGAATACGTTTGAATAGCCCAGATCGTGGGCCTTCTGACCTGCCACCAGGCTGGCCGCATAGTTGCCGCCCACCTTGTATTTGCCCATTCCAAGCGGAGCCGAGCGGTCAAATTCACGCATGATCACAAATGGGGTAGTCTGGAAACCTCCCTTGAAATAAGGCCCTACAGGGCTTACAAACAAGATAAACATGTATTCAGAAGCTGGCTTAACCCCTACCTGGGCACCTGTTCCAAACAGAAAGGGACGAATGTAAAGGGAGGCACCCGATTCGTATGGAGGTACAAAACGCTCGTTCAGCTTGACCGCTTTCACAACTGCTTCCTTGAACTTCTCGATGGGAAACTGGGCCATCATGGTTCCTTCACAGGAATCCTGCAGTCGCCTGGCATTTTCATCCATCCGGAACACGCGGATCTTGCCGTCCTTGCCCTTGAAGGCTTTCAGCCCTTCGAAGGCTTCCTGCCCGTAATGCAGACAGGTGGCTGCCATGTGCAAATTAAGATATTCGCTGTCAGATACTTCCAACTCGCCCCATGCCCCGTTGCTGTATGTACAGCGTATATTGTAATCGGTCTTCATGTAACCGAAGGCCAGATTACTCCAATCTATATTTTCCATAAAAGTAGTTATCAATCAAGGATATTAAAGAACCATAAAATAACGAAAAAAAAAACTCAGATTGAATGACTTTTGATAGCAGACTTAAAATTTATCATTTTAGTCAATCGTACTGATCTCCAGGAAGTAACCATTGTGTTTGCGGATGTTCAGCACACGTCCATCTGAAAATAGAAGGTATTGCCCCTTGATACCACTGAGGACTCCCGAAATGACAGGGTCTTTATCGAAGGTGACACTGGTAATCTTTTCAGGAAAAGCGTTCACCGGATAGTTAAGCTGCCAGATGCGGTTGTCCACATGCAAATACTGCTGCAGTTCGGCAGGCAGTAACTGGAAGGCATTGATTTTCTCTTCCTCAAGGTTCACCGGGACAGTGGTCTTGTTCTGAAGCATGCCCCGCCAGTTGGTCTTGTCGGAAAAGAAATTCTTCAGGTACACTTCAATAACCCCTGCAATGTGGCGGTTGGGCGTACAGGCCAGAATGACGGCCTCAGTGGCCCCCTGGTCAATCCAGCGGGTGGGCACCTGGTGATGGCGGGTAACCCCTACTTTTAATTCTCCTGAGACGGCCAGGTAGACGTAATGGTCGATCAGGTCGTGCTCACGGGCCCAATCCATGTCGCGTGCAATGCCTAGGTGCGCCTTCGACAATTCGGGCCGCATCACCGTTTCGCTGGCCTCGGGAGCCGTTTGCAGACAGCTGTAACAGAAGCCTTGTGCAAATGATGTTTTGGTCCTCTTCCCACAGGCGATGCAATTGATCTGACCCGTAAAGGCAAGCTGAATATTTTTACCGATCAGTGCATTCATGGGTAGTTCGTTTTCTCCCACCTGGAGAAAGTATTGGATAGGATCTGCAAATTCAGACCGCATTTTTATAATTGTTCCTGAGAAAAGTATCATCTATGAGTTTTTAGTGCCCACAAAATACGCAATTGTCGGCTGAAAAGAAAATCAGGGCGGAGATTTCTAAACTCTATTTATTTCAGGGAAGAACGCAATTGAAAATCGAGTGACCCGCATAAGCAAATCTCCCAATCGCCTTGGAAAATCAGATATAAATCAATACCTTCGGTTATGCTATCTATGATATCATGAGACCTGCAACGGGTGCATTATTGACCTGCTGTACTGATTTTTATTCGCCTTCTAAAGGCTAAACTCAAAAATATTTTACAACCCGATGTAACGAATGGCCTGTTACGTAGGTATTGTTTTCAGATCAATGATTTAAAAGCGTCCACTGATTCAAATTGGATATGACAGAACGGTTAAACGATGAACAACTGATGAAGCACCTGGCACAGGGCGATAACAAAGCGGCCGGTGTACTTTACGACAGGTATTACAAGAATGTGTACGGCTATTTCGTCCGTATGACCCATGATGCCGATGCCAGTCGTGACCTGACTCAGAACGTGTTCCTGAAGATTATCCGCTACAGTCAAAGCTGGAAGGAGGACAGGGTTTTCGTTCACTGGCTGTTTCGCATCGCACGAAACGTGATGGTCGATTATTTCAGGGGTGCACGAAAATTCTATGATCTGAACGATGAACCGGAATTGGTTCAGCGCGATCGGGACGATTCCCTCAGGGAAATGGAAACCCGCGAGTCAATCGACTTTCTGCTGGATGCCATGAACAAGCTATCGCCCGGTTACCGTGAACTGATCGAATTGAACAGGTTTCAGGGATTCTCCTACAAGGAAATTGCCGATACCATTTCCTCGAACGAGAATGCGGTGAAAGTGAAAACATTTCGGGCCATTCAGAAACTGAAAGAGATTTATACTCAAATAATTATGGAATGAATCGAGCCATGAGTAATTGCTTCGTGTTCAGCAAAATGATTGATGGTGAGATCCATCTGACAATTAAAAAACAATTATCAACAGATGAAAACAACCTGTGAAGAGGTAAAAATAAACTTACCCGAATACATAGATCATAAATTAGATGAACCCACTTACCGGGCCATCAGCAGTCACCTTGAAAGTTGCGACTCATGCAGGGCGCTTCACGCTGAGCTAAGTTCATTTTTAAATTACATGGATTCATTTCCAGCCCCTGAACCACCTGAAGGGATGAAGGAAGAATTCATGGAACTGGCATCGGCTCAAAGAAATAGGGAACAGCGCAAAACCCTTGTCATCCCCATGTGGATGAAAATAGCAGCCATGCTCATCCTTTGCTTTGGAACCTATTGGATGGGCTTTCGGGTTGGTAGCAGCAAAAGTCAAATGACACAGAATCAATTGGCAAGCCAGCTCCACGAGCAAAAGCAGCAGGTGATGCTGGCCAGCCTGCGCGACTATACGGGACCGCAGAAAATAGAAGCGGTTTACAACATTAGTAAATCAGGAAAGGCAAGCGATGAATTGATCAATGCACTGGTATATACCATGAACAGCGACAAGAATGTGAATGTCCGCCTGGCAGCCATCAATGCATTGTCTGAAATGATGGGTAAAAATGAAAGGGTAAAAAAGGAACTGATCCGATCACTGTCCCTCCAGGAAAATTCACTGCTGCAAATATCGCTCATCCAGGTATTAACGGAATCAGGGGTGAAGGAGGCCAAAGATGAAATCGAATCGATGACCAATGATGAAAAAACAGATGAAAGTGTCAAAGCATTTGCAAAGGATATGATCAAAATAATCAGTTAACATCGGAGAGCGAAGAACAAGCCGGCAAGAAGCGCTTACCGATCATTCAATTTAAATCTTAAAATAATCAGTCATGAAAAAAATTGCAATCATATGTACAGCACTCGTTTTTCCCTTCCTCGTCATGGGGCAGGTCAAGAAGTTTGAATATACCCCCAAGGTGAAAAACAAAGTTGAAATCACCAATGTGATGGGCGAGGTTTCTTTACAAAACTCCTCCGGCAACGCCCTGGTCATTGAATCTGATTTCAACAGTGTACGGCCCGAACGTGCAGAAGGGCTCAAATTGCTGGGCTCAGTTGAAGACAATACAGAACTTGGATTGAACGTCAGTGAGGAAAACGGGGTGGTCAGCATCCAGGGTACCACCAGGCAAGTTATGGATTATAAATATAAGATCCTTATTCCTGTTGGAATGGCCGTTAGCCTGGACTATAAGAGTCCGTTTGTCAAAGGGGACGTCATTGTTGATTCATTCAATGGCAGCCTTGAGATAAAAACCCTGGGCGCCAATGTAAAGATTACCAAATCGTCGGGTCCCTTTACAGTCAATACCATCAGTGGAAATGTCGAGGTTGTTTTCGACAAAATCAATCAGGGTGATCCTACCTCCCTGGCATCAATGAATGGCTTTATCGATGTAACGGTTCCAGGAACTGAAAAAGCAAGCATCGAAATTAGCACCATGATGGGAAATGTGTACAACAACCTGGATTTGAAAAGCACTTCATCGGCCAAGGATAAAGACAATCGTTCGGCTGGATTGAATGCCGTTAAGCAGGGAGCAAACACCTTCACCCTCAACGGAGGCGGGCAGAAAGTATATCTGAAATCTATTTCGGGAAACATCTATTTGAGAAAACATTAATGATCAAGACCATGAAAAACTATATTTTGATCATTGCCCTCTTGCTGGGCACGGTCACTGTCTCCTGGTCGCAAAAGGTGATCAACAAAAAGGTGGATGTGCAAGGCAAAAAAGCAGAGCTGAAATTCGATTTCGCTGACACCATTCACATTGAAGCCTGGAATAAAAATACCATCGAACTGGAGGTCACCTGCAACATTGACAACAACCGGTACAACGATTATTATTCCTTGAATGTAACCGAGCAATCGGGAACTGTGAACCTGGTTGAAAAGGTTGATTTTGATGGCATAAAAAAAGCCAAAGGCACCAAGAGCCTGAACAATTTCAATACTAATATCAACTACACACTGAAGGTGCCTGCTGATCTTGAATTTAGCCTGAAAACCATCTCCGGTAAAATTGAATTGGTAGGTTCCAGGGGTAAGATGTCGGTCAATTCGATCAGCGGGTTCATCGATTATTCCATTCCAATAGCCACCAAAGCGCATATCAATCTGTCGACAGTTACCGGGAATGTGTATTCCGATGTGAAGTTTGACAAGAGTAATGCTTCAAAGGAGATCTCCTGGGTAGGAACCAAGCAGGAATTGTCGCTCAATGGAGGCAGCACCCCCGTTGAATTAAAGACCGTCAGCGGGGATATTTATCTACGTAAATTAAAGGGTGTCAATTAAGTAAAAAACAGAAGACTTAATTCATTTGTAGATACTGTCGTATTACTCTTCCTAATAGTCGTAACACGATAATCCTAATTCAACCCATTAAAATAGCCATTTCAATTTCTGGAATGGCTATTTTCATTGGGGAAAATAAATGACCTTCTGCTGAATAATTCCTCCTCTTTTTCAATGTCAAACAAGCCGATTTCATTATCATTGTTGTATCAATCAATTAAAATAAACTTAACCACCAAACCATCAACCATGATCAACCGGAGAGCTTTTATCCCGATGACCGCCCTGATATTTCAGGCAAGATAAGGACATAAATTGAAGGGCTGCATGGATGCAGTTGCAGGATTATTTTCCTCATTTTACAGATCGATGCCTCCTGCCGAACTTATTTCGGCAACTTCTGTTTTTATGTAACCAATTTTTCTGGAGAACAATCAATATGGCAATATGGCAATGTTTATTGTTTTCGAAAATGAGCATCTGTCAAATCGTAAATAGTAAATTATTAAATAGTAAATACTTATGCCTTTAAGTAATTTTGAGCGAATGATCCAACTGGCAGATAAAGTGTTTGCCGTTAAAAATGATCCCAGCCAACTGGATGTCAACCCCGAAGTGCTGGAGCGGCTGCATCAAATTCATCCGGCTACCGTTTCTGAATACAACGAAGGAGAGGGCCCGATTGCCTGGCTCTTGCTCATCCCGACTACCATTGATTTGATGAACCGGTTTCTTGCCTGTGAAATTTCAGAAAAGGAACTGTTCGACCTCACGCCCCTTGATTCAAGGTATGAGGCATTGTATCTATGTTCTGCCTTGGTTTTGGAAGAATACCAACACAAGGGAATCATCAAACAACTTTCGCTCAATGCCATCGAAGCCATTCGAAAGAAACATCCTTTGAAAGCCGCCTTCGTTTGGGCCTTTAGTCCTGAAGGCGATCAGGCCGCCGAAACCATTGCACGGCTGGCTGGATTGCCTTTGTACAAGCGGGAAAAATGAAAAGACTTTTTAGCTGGAGAGCAATCTTTGGTCCCTTCTTCGCCTGGTCTTAGGCCCGGATACAACCTTTAAGAGTAGCTTGTGTGTAGATCCTGTGTACCTTGTGTGTAGGTCCTGTGTTGTTGAACACAGAAGCAACTCCCGATCTACACGCCATCTACACTTCAACTAAGTAAGCAGGCATAAAGCCAACTGACCCCATCAGGCGAAAAGCTATTTTTTAATTGTTACATGGCTGATAGGTAATAGTAAATAAATAATGTCGTATTTATAAAATATAGAAAAAGCTCTTTGAAACCACGAAGTGGTTGAATGTGAATAACCATGGGTGCAACCCATGGGATATGGCAACTAATAGATATGTAGCTAGTTATCACACACCATGGGTTGCACCCATGGTTATTCACATTCAACCACTTCGTGGTTTCAAAGAGCTTTCCAGTAGAACCCATAAATACGACAATAGATCGTTTCTATTACTTATGACCCGATGCTCATCTAAAAGGGTTATCCTTTGGCGTCTGGATTTAGCTGAAGGATGGAAAGCTGGCATCTCTTTTTACTTCACCTCTATCTCTTTGCCCATCTTCGATCTGCCTGCCTCACCCAAGGCTTCAATGGTGAAGTAATATACTGTTCCTTTGTCCATTCCTCTAAAGTTGTAGCTGGTTTCACCGTTCACGGTGATGCAGTTGTACAGTTTGCCGAGAGCTACGCCATACCAGATGTTGTATCCATAGGCATTGGGGGATGGGTTCCAGCTGATTTGTGCATTGCGCGGATCACTCTTTGAGCGGTTGATCTTCAGCTTCTGCACTTCTTCGGGAAGTGGTCCATTGGACAGTCCGAATACCCTGAAATCGCTCAGGGCAAACGATCCGGTGGGCATGTGGATATTTTCAATGCGAAGGTAGCGGGTGCTGACAGGTTTCAGCAATTCCACATAGTCGTGGGGGATATCGCGGTCATTGTCGCTCTTGTCGACCAGAAGGATCCAGTTCTTGCCATCGCTCGATTGGAAGATGCGGTACTGGTGGTAGAGGTCCATCGCCCGGTTATGCTGAAAAGCCTTGTGCTCGTAATAATTGAGTTGAAGGGCATGCACTTCCTTTACATCCCCCAGATCCATTTGCAGCCATTCGTCAGGGGAGCCACTCTCAGCTGCCCAGTAGGTGCGCATGTTTTCATCCGATGCATTTTTAGCTGCCAGACCCTCATCCGTAGAAGAAACGGTGACAGGTTTCTGGTACGAAAGCAACATCCACCCGGCAAAAGTACCTGTGCGGTGGTCGGTGGTCTGCTGGGGCCTCAGGCAGGGATAATCGCCGTATCCGGTTGAAACGTACATGGTTCCGTCTTCATCAAACCCGGCAGGGTAAAGGCCAATGCGGCGTTCAAACTTGTACTTGAGCGAGAGCATGCAGGTGGCCACATGCCAGTAATTTCCAAAGTTATCCTGGAAGGTTCCCCCATGGCCTGCTCCTTGCACAAATCCTCCGGGCTTGTACGATACCGGGTTGTGCTTCTGGTAGGTGAACGGTCCCATGGGATGATCGGCCACATAAACGCCATCGGCATAGACCTTAAATTCGGTGCCGGGTGCCCCATACTGGAAATAGTATTTGCCCTTGTGCTTGTTCATGAATGAGCCTTCTGTGAAAGGGGCCAGGGTGGTACTGTCGTCATTGTTCATCCCGAAACGCTCCCAGCCGTGCAGATCGGGTTTGAGCATCGTGACATCGATGATTTTGCTTTTGGGATAAAAGTTACTGCGGTTGAGTTCAACGGCCTTGAGCGGAAATTCGTTGCTCGATCCGTAATACATATACAGGCGGCCATCGTCGTCGAGCAGCATGCCGGGGTCCCAGAATGGCAGGGAAACGGATTCAATGGTACGTTTAAACCTCCCGCTTTTGGGATCGGTGGAGTACCAAATTGGAAGTCCCCGATAGGTAGAACCGGTATAGAACAGGGTGTCGCCACTTACGAAAGCTGCCGGGGCGCACTGGTCATCATCGGTAGGCAGTCGCTGGAAACTGCTGTACACAAATTCCCAGTGGCTCAGGTCTTTTGAATAGTGGAACCCGCCCTGGTTGGTCGAGAAAAGGAAGTATTCGCCCTTGTAGTTGACCAGCATCGGGTCGGCTGATGAACGGAAGGAACCCACCGTTTTTACATTGTTGTTGTAGGGTTCAAAGTTGTAGCTGATGTTCATGGGGTTGCAGAAGGTTGTGGGATGATCGTTCTGCAGATCGAACCAGGAGGTCGCTTGTGCCTTTGCCTGTTTGATGGCAACCGGTTTTGCAGGGCTGAGCTTTACATTCACCGGGTTGGCCTTGCCTTTCACATTCACGGTGGTCATTTCCATCTGGGGGTAATAGACCACCAGCATCGAGTCGTTTCCGTCAAGGATACGGTACATGCCATTTTGGTCGGTATTGTCATGAATGGGGCTGTACTGGAACATCACCGTGGCGCCTTCCAAAGGCATTCCATCAGGGCCGGTAATCTGACCGGTACGGAACTTCTTCTTTTTGATTGTGATGTAGTAATCGCTTACCTGGCCTTTGACCACCACCACGCTGTCTTCAGGTTCCTGAGCCGTGCTCTGGGTTGGGAAACTGAAAAGCAATACCAGTACTATGTGAAAAAGTCGAACCATGGCCCTTGATATTTCAGATACCAAGATACGCATCTTTTTAAAAGGAAAAAAGAGATATGGGCAGTTAAAAATAGTCATGGAATTCATTGGTAGAGTCGTGTTACTCCCAATGTGATATTCAGTCTTCAGGAATCATCACATTAAGCTTGACATAACAATAGTTCATATTATTAATACAAGATATCTCATATTACCAATACAATATACAGAATATATTTGATAACACGCAGAAATTCAATCTAACATGAAAATAGAAAGGGGCTATAAGGCAACAGGAAAAAGAAATTAGTTCTTCATAAACTTCTGGGTAAAGGAAGAACCATTGAGTTGAATGGTCAGAAAATACAAACCGCGCTTTAAATCACTGACCA
>DASXUZ010000064.1:0-18696 GCA_036504555.1 Prolixibacteraceae bacterium
TGGCCGATGGATTATAGACCAATGGTATTTTTTTATTGTACAGCGCTGCAATTTTCCATTTGTATGAAATACCCAAATCGATGGTATCAACCAGACTTAAATTTCCTGATTGAGCTGCCGATATAATATCAATGATCCGACTTTTTACTGTTTGGAAGGCAGTATCCCGATCATGGCCGAACTTCAATACCCATGCGTATTTCCCATCCGTTTTATATCCCTTCCGTGCATCAACCTTTTCGGTGTTGTTACGCTCGTAAATGCCGAATTTATAGGAAGAACCACCCCAAATGCTACCCAATGGCTCAGTTATTTTTTCAAGCCAATAACAAAAGGAATCTGACCTGTTCAGATTCGTATATTCAGAAAGGCTCATTGTCTGAATTTTATGCAATGGCCATGTGGTTAGGAATTTATCCCACAGTTCTTGTTCAATATGAGTATCTGGCATCGTTGATGAGTTTGGTTAGATTTATAAGTTAATTTATGCGTATTACAAACATTAAAATGAAATTATTTCCTCATAAACTTTTAACGCAAAGTTATCCGTCATACCTGAAATAAAATCCAGACAACATTTTACATACGTGTCCCTATCATGAATATCATAAATCGTCCTGTTTTTCAACTTGATCTTATCTTTTCTTTCCAAGTCCACATTAGAATATTTAACCAGCCATTCAAAAAAATATTTGCTCAAGACAGGGAAACTTTCTTTACTCATAAGCACTCTAGCTTTTGAATTCTTGTATTCAAAATAGCGCATCAAAGTATTAAAAATCGTGTTGATTACTACCGTGGCATAATCTTTAAATAATTCGATACGCCAATATTTATAAATAACGGAGTTGTTGAAATTTTTAATGTCATTCATTAAGCCCAAATAAGCAGGGGATAGCTGGATTCCGTTTTCAGGCGAGCTGTTTTTTAGAAGATCTATGATAAATCCATGAATAAGAATTCCATTATTTATTTCCCTAATTTTCGATTTTGGAAAATGACTCTCTAAAATAGCACTAAGCTCTTTGTAATTACTAATACTCAGAATTTTGAAGAACATCGCATCTTCGATATCCCGACCAAGATAAGCTATCTTATCTGCAATTTTAACAACACATCCTTCCCAGGTAAATGGCTGATATTGGTTCGGTTTTTCTATTTGTTCCAAATCAATATAGTCCTGTCTTGGGACAATGGATTTTTGATTTACTTCGC
The DNA here is from genome assembly GCA_036504555.1 of Prolixibacteraceae bacterium. Classification (GTDB taxonomy): domain Bacteria; phylum Bacteroidota; class Bacteroidia; order Bacteroidales; family Prolixibacteraceae; genus Aquipluma. The sequence continues at coordinate 1,216 of DASXUZ010000064.1, forward strand.
CACAATGAGAAATTATTCCATCTCTTACAGCGTATGTCAAATTCATATTAAACTCATAACCTGACGAATCTGACAAGGTTTCAATGTTGTCAAGGAAAAATAGACTATTTCTTTCATGCCAAAAACTACTTCCATGGATTTCCTTCTTAATAATATCCCGTATCACAGTTTCACCATGATGCCCAAAAGGGGCATGACCAATGTCGTGACCCAATGCAATGGCATTGACAAGTTCCGCATTTAAGCCCAGATAATTTGCAATGGTAGTACTTACTGATGCAACATGATTTACATGCTCAATACGGGTACAGATATGGTCGTTTTTGGTAGCAAAGAATACCTGAGTTTTCGTTTTTAAGCGACGATATCCATTCGAGTGGAGGATTCGTGTATAATCACGTGCAAATTCTGAGCGCACATCATTTGGTCGGGAATAAATGGGATCTATCCTGCTAATAAGTTTTGCCCATTCCGGATTGTTTGGGTCTGCACTGACATGTTGAAATTTATTCCTTTCTTCCATAACGTTACATTAAATTTATTCAGTTAGCTCATATCTTCTCATCCATTGATTCCTGATCAAAATTTAAAAAATAACCTCCTGTTTTTAGCGCTCCTTTGAAATTGATCAGAGATTTATCTTTCAATATTTTCAAATACCTTTCAACAGTCGATTGCCCTTTATCAAGCATCTTGGCCAGTTGTGGTGATTTTAAACCTGGCGATTTTTTAATCACTGTCAGCAAGTCATTCAATTCAGAATTTACACCCTCACTTTCGCTTGCGTAATGTACTTTATTTACACCCTCATATACACCCTCACTAATTTTGTAATTGAGGTAAAGGCTGTAAAGGTTACTGTTGTAATGTTATTTTTCGAACTCCAAACAGGCGTAATAAAACCATTATTTTTGCAATCACTTATCATTCCTAAAGTGCCAATCAGAAAGACATTACAGATGCTAATTTTTTCTTTGAAATGGAAATATTTCGACATATTGAATTAAGATCAACAGGATAGTTATATCCACGTTCTATCAATATTAATTCAATAGCATCATTAATTGAAATATTACTTTGAGTGACTGTCGGTGTTATAATTGTACAATTAGAATTTGTGAACTTTGGATCAGGATTACCTTGTTGTATCCAGTATAAATTCTCTGACAAATTTATTTCGTAATTGTATAAAGTTTTTGTTAAATCTCCTTTTGACCACAGCTTTATTTTCATTGGAGAATGACCTATTTCTAATATAAGTTTAGATTTAATATTCTGAAATTCTGTAACTAACGTTATACCATCTTCAATTTCCTTTTTATAGTGAGGCGCTATTAAATCATCGTGAGATAATGAATTATAAATGATTTTTGTATAGGTATTAAATTGAATAAATTTTGTCATATCAAGGTTGTTCTTAGTACCATATTCATTAAATTTTTCGAATAATTTACCAAGTTCCTCGATAGCTAAAATTGCTCCAGTAGATTTTTTCTCCATAAGTTGAAGATTCAGTGGCAGGATTCTTTTTAATTCATTTTCACATGCTTTTCGTAAATAATTAGCAGCCGCAGGATAATCCTTTTTCTGATAATATAATTTAGCCTTTTCAAAATAATTCATCGACGGATCAATAATTAGAGGCATTTCAAACGAGCCTGCACTTAATTTATTTTCAACCGAATATAGTTCTATACTCTTAAACTTTAAAGGAGAATTTGTCGACCATCTTTTCGCGACTTCAAACCAGTTTCTGTCATAGGTAGTTAAAAATATTTGAAATTCTTTAAAATCAGAGTTTAATATTTCTAATAGAGGAATACGATTAGAAGTGTCAAGTCCAATAAATATATCATCTAAAAATAGAAACTTCAGATTTTGATTGGCTAGCCGATCGCTTTCAATTTTTAATGCCGCAAAATAGGTACTTATAGCTAAAGCAGATAGCCGGGCTTCATTAAGAAATGTTTGATATGCCTTACCTTCCAACTTTTTTCCATACAATTTGATATTAAAGATAAGCGATTCATTTAATTTCGGCAATTTCTTTGAAAAACGAAGGGATAAATAACGGTCTTTGTTCTTTAAACTAACATGGAAATTAAAATTAAAATATTTTTCAAGATAGTTGTTAACCTTTTCTATAACAGGAATAAATAAAGCCGATAATCTATTATTTAGTTCATTCTTCTTGGTATTTAAATTTTCTTTTAGAATATTGAAAATTTCTTCTTTTCGGTCTCTGTCGACTATGCCTTTAATTAATTTATTGTGAGCTTTCTCAAATGTTTTAACATGATTTCGAAAGCTTTCTAATTCCTCGTATATTTCTTGACTGCCTGAAGCATCAGTTAAATAAGTTAAAAAGTTAGTTACAAATAAGTTAAACAAGTTAGGATTATGTCCTTTATCATGTAAATCTAAAAAATATGTATTTAATATATCCTTATAAGTTAAGAAAGCAGCAGTTGTATTATTAAAGAAAGCATTGTTTAAGGCTGACGAGTTTAATCTGGTGAATTCGAAAGCGCTTTTATTAGAAAAATTGATTTTTATTGCTGTTTCAGGGAGATTTGGCAATCCTTCTGTATACAGATTGTGCTCAATAATAAGTTGTTCTTTTGCCGATAAAAAGAAATCTTCCATTGCCTTATACAAGGAACTTTTACCACTTCCATTCTCTCCATATACAAGGAGATTTTCACCTAATGGAAGTTTGATTTGGTACTTATCAAGTTTATTTTCTTCATTATAAAAGGCTCTGTAGTTGGTTAAAGTAATTTGGGTTATCCGTTCCATTAGTTTTTGCGGTTTAAAGTTTCTTCAATTGTTTTAAATGGTTCATAGTTTTTCAGCAATGAAACTGCTTTACGGATGGGGTGTTCGGGAACATTAAATTCGCTGAATATTTTGCGGATAGTATCTAGTGAAAGTGAGTCTTCCGAACTTGGCAAATCTTGTAAATACTTTAATATGTCGAATCCTAAAATATCTATTTGCTCTTTGAAGTACAATTCGGCCACTGCCACATCAATAACCTGCTCAAAGAAAAAGACCATAACCTTGTCCGAGCTATCCTTTAAAAGTTGTTTTTTCAAAAAAAGGATAATATCAACTAAAGTAATAAATGGCTTTTGTTCTGAAATTTTAATTTTTGGAACACGGATTTGTCCAACATATTGACTTGTATAACGCATACGACCGCCTGCGATACGTGCAGTTTTCTGGGAAAAATAAAAGTCGGAAACTGTTGAGTTTAGAATGGCTAAAAGGTATTTCAGGCTCACTTCCTTGTCATTACAGGTAAGAAAATAAGCTGAATTTGTGAGGTACATTCCCTTATCGTCGTATGCGTAATTAGCTCTATCCGATATTTCAATCCATACAATCTTAGGTTTTTCAAAATTTTCCCAAAAATCCGCACCAAATCGTTGCAATGCATACCATTCATAACGGATGCCAGTTTCTGATTGATTTCGATTAGATAATTCATCCTTGAATTGTAGTAAATGATTATAAATTGCTGGATATTGATTTTGAAACTCTAATTCTGCTTTTTCAGAACTTTTAGATATTGAGTTGTCGTTTTGCAACGGGAAATGCCAAGGAATAAATAATGTGAATAAATTGGCAATATCATACCCATAGCGTTTAATATCTTTCCCTCGTAATAATGGTTTAATAATTCCGGCGTTCTTTGGGTCTTGGCTTATTAAAACTTCTTTTATAGATTCTGAGATATGAAAAGCTTCATTAAACCCAGATGTTATTCCTCTGAAAAATTCAATTTTTTGCCACTTGTCTAGTGGTTTTCCAATATTTTCAATTTGTGTATTGATATGTTGTGCATTTGAAACCGCCCAAGTGCTTTCGGTAAGTTTTTTAATTTCCTGTTTGTTCAAAGTGAAAAATGTAGATAGGTTGCCATGCTCAATATCATAACCGGTTGGAAAAAGACAAGCCATAAGACCATTATTATTCTTCGCCTTTTCAAAAAATAAAATATTAACAAAAACAGTAGCTCCATCAAATATTTTAGCTTGTCCAAAGTCTATTAACTGTATTGGATTTGTTTCGTTAGCAAGGAATTTACGAAGCGATTTGCCATAAGATGCTTGCATCCACTGGCGAGAAGTGATGAATGTTAGAATACCTTTAAATTTCAATAATTGTTGCCCTTTTTCGTAAAAAAGAGAATAGATATCACCAGTATTTTCAAATGTTTTATAACTATCGGATGATAGGCCAATCTTACTTTGAATGTTCATCCTTTGCAAGGCAATATAAGGTGGATTCCCAATTACAATGTCAAATCCAACATTCTCACCTACAATATCAGGATTCAGCACTTCAGGAAAATCCAATTTCCAATCAAAATGGTTGAATGGTTTTTCTGCGTGTCTTTTTAGAAGCTCAAGATTGCATATTGTCTTTTTCCAACCCTGCGTTTCTGTATAGAGATAAGTTGCTGATAAGAACTTCTTTTTGTCCTTGAAATTTCCAACAATAGGGGTCTCTAATATACCAGAAGATTTGATCATTAATCGCAATTGGTTAATTAACAAATCAATTTTTAGGTTTCTAATTTTAAGTGACAGTTTCTCCTTTTGATGATTCTCTGCTACATAAAATGCGACCTGCTCTTGGCTGATGGTCTTAAGAAGTCGTTGCCTAATCTTTTCATTATCATCCCCAAACAAGCTTCCCTGCGTAGCTTCTTCTTTTACCTCCCAGTCAATATCAATTACTTCTTCCTCAAACTTGCTAATCAGCGAATTTCCTACTACAATTTTATAATCGAGACTTGGCAGGTTGCTCGGTTTTTCCTCGTCGATTATCAAAGATAGCCAAAAGCGCAACCGGGCAATGTCAACGGCACCTTTTTCAATATCCACCCCATAAATGGAGTTTTGTATGATATGTTTTTTTACTGTGGCAGCTTGCCAGTCATTCATTTTCCAGAGGACTTCCACCACATCAGGGCTGGCATTGTGTAACACGTTAATCAGCATCACCATTTCGTTCAAGATACCCATAGGGAATGCTCCTGAGCCAATGGCAGGGTCACATATTTTCACATTGTAAAGAGCTTCTGCCAATATACGATCATATTGAATTACTTCACCGGCTTCGTACTTTTTCACCAGCAGGCCCAATTTTTCTTCAAAATCTTGCTTTTCTGAATCATCTGTAACTATTCCTTCTTTTTCAAAGGAAGACAACAGATATTGAACCAGGGATTCCTGGCACATATATTTCACAATTGGCTTGGGGGTATAGAAAGCGCCCTTGTCCTTGTTGTCTTCCAGCAGGTTTTCAAAAATTTGTCCCAACATCTCCGGATCAATACCCACCTCATTTTCGTGTGGGTCATTCTCGTCGATGGTAAAATTGTATTCGTGGAAAAACGAAAAGAGGTTTTCAAATAATGCCGGTGGAAAAGTCAACCAATCCGGATCTTCGCTATCCTTTTCAAATAATCCACCACCCAAATATGGAATACGTAGGATGCTTTTATCCGGAAAAGTAAATGCATCATCCGGTCGGTGATTTTGGTTTAAAGCATCGAAAAACAGCGGAGCAAGCACCAACTGGTAAAAACCAGTATCTTTTTTAGAATTCTGCCATAATTTATACATAAACTGTTTGTCGCCATCTTCATATGCTGAATTTGAAGCTCCCAACCATCCTTTTTTCTGTACAAAATGAAGAAACACAATTCTCCCCAGCATTTTTTTTACAAAATCGCGAATACGTTTTTCGTTAGCATTAAAGGACGAGATTTTTAAAATAGAATTGCATAGGTAATCAACAAATGCTAAGTATTGGATCTTGTATTTTGCAAAGAATTCCTTGCTTAATTTCTCGACAGAGAAGGCATTTTCCACGTCTTTAATAGTAACCTCTTCTTTGTGCTGGCTCAGTTCCCAAAAGCGGTCGCGGGCGGTACGGCAGGTTTCATTTGCCCCAAGTACGTATGTAAAACGCTTTGCTTCAGTTTCTTTCTGTACAAAAACACCCTTCAGTTCATCGTAATCAGTTTCTCTGGCTGTGTAGGTAAATCGATAATCATCGGTTCCCTTTTCATAGATGGCCAATACCCCATGGTTGCGATCCTGATCGATGTACTTAGCAACAAGATTTCGCAAAGCCACTCTTTTGCGGACAATGTTCACGTGCGGTTTTACATGCACTTCGAAAAGAGCTAAATTCTTGCCATCGTTCAACTGAACACTACCGACCTGCCGAAATGATTCAACCAATTCTTCATCTGAAGGAATAGTAACAGGACTTTGAAGATAGGAAACGTTTGGAAATACAAAATTAACCACCTTTTTCCAGTTTTCGAATTGGTAAGGTTGAGCAAGCAACTCTCTAAGATTATCTTGGTTCATGATGGTTGGGGATTGGAATAGGATTCGGAAATAATGATTTCAGGTTTTAGCTTTTCAAAAGAGCGAATGGTAACCGTTGGCCGGTAGTCGGTTGTATCAGTGGCTTCAATAGGGTATTTATCGATCATGCGAAACAGCGCATCAACCAATTCAACAGGTTTTAAGGGGGTTTTTGATACATTCTTTTTCAAGGCATTTACCTCCCGTTGAAGGTTTTGAAACTTACCCAGTTTAATGGCTTGTTTCGTTGCCTTTAGTTTTTCAATTTCAATGGTTGACAAAAACGGAAATTTAAAAAACCCATCCAGGTAGGACAAGGCTTTTTTCTCGTTGGGTCCCTGAGTGGTATCAACGACCATTTGACTGGAAGCTTCCTCCTGCAGTTTCTTTTCAAAATCAGCCATTGATTTTTGTACATGGGCATGGTGGTCTTCATGCAAGGATATTCCTTTTTCAGGCATATCAGCCCTGAATTCTTTGGCTGTTTCTACAAATGTGAGTTCTTCTAATTCCCCATTTTCACGAGCCCAGTAAAAAGCATCGCGTCGTTCATTGCGGATAAAACAAATGGTAGTATTACGTTTGGGCCTGTCTTTTCTGCCAACACGGGCACGCAAAGGCATGTTTTTTATTTGCCTGAATCGTTCCGGATTTTCTTCTTTGAATTTTCTGATTTCCATCAGCAAGGCCAGCTTTTCATCCTTCTCCTCACTTACATTTTTATCAAATAACCCAAAAGTGCCAATCTCTTCAACCGTAGAATAGATCTGGCTATCCTCACCCAAAGCGGAATGGAAAGCCTGAAGCTTCATAACCGCTTTTTTCTCCAGATCGATGTCACTGTTCACTTTAGCCGTAGGAAAGAAGTTGAAGATATAGATGTTGGGTGCCGAAGAACCAATTCGGTTAATTCGGCCAATTCGTTGCATCAACCGGGTCGAGTTCCAGGGTGTATCATAATTGACGATGACATTGGCTCTATGCAAGTTTACCCCTTCAGCCAATACCTCGGTGGAGATCACAATGTTAAAATCAGACCGGTATTGATCACGTGGTATATTGGCATCGAAATTTTCACGTATAATTTGTACAAGCTTATTCCTGTTGGATGCATTCACTTCAAGAATTCCCGTGAATCCATGTAACTTTAGCTTTCGCACCAGGTAATCAGTAGTTTCTTTCGATTCTGAAAATACAACCAATTTTTGTTGTGGATTAATTCGTTTGTTCAGCAACTGAGAATCTAAGTGGATCAAGAACTCATCGAGTTTAGGATCTTCAGTAACTTTTGCCCATCGGGCCACCAGGTCTTCCAGGAATTGGAAATCCCTTTTCAATCCATCATGAAATCCAGGCAAAAAATCATCGGGAGTGCAGATTTCAATGGTAGGGTCAATAAGAATCTGGAGATTGATCAAATCAATTAATTCATCCTCTTTGTCTTCAATAATGTATTCGGTTACCTTTAGATTAGGAGCGATATAAATGGTTCCCCGGTCAAACATGGTCAGCATCACTTTGGTGGCCTGATGAAAACGACTTAACGATTGGGTAAAGGCATAAAAACTACTGTCAATACGTTTAACCAGCAATATTTTCATAATCTTGGCCAACTGAGAAGAAGCTAAATCGGCATTTTTGTATTTTTTCTTTTTTTCAGGAACCAGGTACTTTATTGCCTGATAGCGATAGTAAGTTAACCCTGTTCTTTCATTGCCAATAATCGACATTGTTTCATCATAGAGCTCATCGAGGGCATCATCCAGCTTATAGAGTATTTTAACAGGTGGCAGAATAACGGGAAAGATTACGCCCTGTTTTGCAAGGTCAACTGAATATTGTTCATGGTCCATCAAATCAGTGCGTGTCCGACGAACTGTCAGAGGAGCGATTACTTTATTCCGGATGTCTGCATAAATATGCTTGATGCTTTCCTGAACTTCCCGGATGCTAAATTTTCCGCTTTTCAACTTGTTGTAGGCATCAATACGAATGCGGAAGAAATGCTGAAGGTTGGAGACCTCAAGTGTTGAGTCCTTGGAATCCATAAAAAGGTATACCTGGTTGGCAATATCTTCCGGCCTGTTATTCAATGGAGTGGCAGATAAAAGCATCACTTTTTTAGGAGCCTTGGTTCCATCTTTAAGCAAATGCCGGGTTTTGGTCTTACATATTTTCTGCAATTCGTTGTAGGCTTCCGCCGTATCGTTTCTGAATTTATGGGCCTCATCCACAATGACTAAATCGTACTTTTCGGGGTTGGTTATTTTGTGAAGACTCCCATTGGTGATGATTTTATAATTCTGCAAGCCAAAATTATCAAGGGTTTCAGACCAGCCTTCATACAATGCCGGAGGGATGACAATCAATGTATTGGTGATATGGGTAGGGAAGTCATTGGTGTAAAAGAATCGTTTTGCAATTAAAGTGGCAACTACCGTTTTACCCAATCCGACAACATCAGAAAGGAAAAAGCCATTGTGCTTTAGTAATAATTTATAGCCTTCATTGACAGCATCAATTTGGTAGGAGAGGCGTTTAAATCCATGGGGCAAATCAGATACAGAGTTGGGATCAAATTCAACGCTCTTTCCAAAATACTCGATTAGGAATTTCATGTAAACCTCATATGGAGTGAAAGTGTCATTCAAAAAGGTTTCTTTCTTCACTTTTTCCATTTCATTCGGTAAAATGGAAATTCCTTCACTCCAAAGAGTTTCGAACTCACTGGTAGCAAACTTAATATCATTGTAATTGTGAAGTATCACATTGAATTCATAATTGGAAACTTCACCATTTCCTAAACCTGCATCAGTCAGATTGGAAGAGCCGGTAATCACATATCCTTCATTGTGTTCATTCCAATTCTGAGGCCTGAAAATGTATATCTTGGCATGAAGTTTACGGCTCGGATGAGCTTTAATCACGACTTTCTTTTCAACAACATCCTTAATAAATTGAATGATACCTTGTTCTACTTCATGATCATATTCAGCATGTTGAATATCTTCCTGTGTTTCTTTGAGGTATTCCTGAATAGTCTGGGTGGCATCACCCTGAAATAATAATCCTCGGGAATGATATTTGGCAATTAATTTATCGACATCGATACCCACCAGAATACGGATATTGGGAACATGTTCCAGAAATGGACGGATGGCAAAATAACCAGAGGCCCGAAAATAACCAACCAGAGCATCAAAGAATTCGATATCATGATGATTCTCAAAGATCCCTTTAAATTTTTTCAGTAGGGTATTCTGGCCATTATTAGTGAAAAAGTTGGTATTCATTAAGATGTTTAAGTGTACTTAGGTTAACTTCCAAATTTATGAAATTATAGTTTAATAATCTATGAAAAATAAACTAAAATTAAAGGATATATTTTGAATAACGCTAGAGGAAAAGGAAGTGAAATTATATATAATACTTCTCAACTAAGTATATTCAATTAAGATCTTCATTCAATAACCTTACTAAACTTTAAGAATAGTAAAAAAAATAATATCTTAATAGATAGGTGATTATTGTATCTATGGAAGGTAGAATCATTGGGCGCAATATTATAAAATTATAATAATCGCAAGCTATGTAAGTCTGAATTACAATGAATCACTATAATACGGCTTTTTGGTTGGTTGTCGTTAGGGTTTAGAATTCTTTACTTATTAGTAGATTTTGTCCTTTGTTACAATTTTAGATTTCCTTTTTATTGTTGGCTTACGTTTGTCTTTAACTATAATTTTAAATCCTAAACAATCGGCTTCTGTCACATTATAATGATCGTTGGTAACATTTGCAACATCAAATTTAAAAAATATTTCATCGTTTCGATTAAAATTCCTAATTTGGTAGATACATTCGTTTGGTTTTTTATTTTTAGGTTTTATCTCATTTTTTCCAGTCTTACAAAAGTTATCCTGTTTGATGAGCTTCGCATCTGCATCAAATTCAAAAATAATTCTGAACGACGCAATGTCCATACCAGTTGTATTTTTTAAATGAAATTCCTTAGTATAAATGTTATTGTGTTGTTCACCATTCTCAGTTAATACAGGTAATTTTGAGATTATATCATCATCAACATAGCTGCATTCCATTTGTTTAATTCGCTTTGACCAATTACCATATGAAATTGTCAAGCTAGCTCCACCAATCCCTCCAAGAAGATAAGGATACGTTATTGTAATAAATTGTATCAATTGTTCCATCATCGCTCTATTCGTAGTTTATGATATAACTTCCATTCTGAGAACGATAAGTTCCTATTCTTGCTTTTATACTGTTCTGCCTGCATAATATTTCTGTAATACTCTTAGTTGCGAATGGAACTAACAAATAAAATGTACCTCCCAATTGCGAATATATTCGCCATTGGTGAATCTCAGAGCTATTAACACTGTCAGCTGTTTCTACTTCAATTGTAAATTTTACATTGTTGTCGTTTATAGCAGTAATAATTATATCTGGATAGTGTCCATTTACACTAGTATTTTTCTGTTCGTTTTTATTCATATAGACATTGTGATTTACTTTATCCAGATTATCATAGGCAGCTTGGATTACTGCATCGTGTTCACTTTGTGTAATATAACTTCTTAATGCCATATGTTGTCTTTTAATATTACTATTTGTCTATAACACTAGTCTCCTAAAGATTATTAATTGTAAAATAACGATGGGTCTAAATGGATTTCTTTCTGTTTAACAAACATGTCATAAAGTAAAACAAAAAAATGTATTCATACAAGTAATAGAATAATTTAATGTGACTAATTTTTAAATGAATTAATTAACAATAGATCAGTAAAAAAGGCATCATTATACTTCTTTTTGACTAAAGTCAGAATATATTTTGACTGCCTTCGTCTTCATTTACCTTCTCTCGTATTAGTAAGTATTGCAATCCTAGCTCCTTAACCAGGGATTTTATATATCACATAAGTAAAGCATACAAACCCCCGGATCAATGATTCTCCCTTAAATGATGATCCCGAAGGCTCAGGCGCAAAATCTTACCAGTCAGGTTGCGGGTGAATCTCCTTTCAAACCTTTCATACGACATTACGTGGAATAAACCATGCGAAACGTGCTGCTGCCCACCATTAAATCTATACATTGTTGGTACGTATTTTTTAATATTCATCATCTTCATATTGCATCGGAAAATAATTTTTTGGAATATAACCGTCACAATAATTATGGGGGATGTTTTTTAGTAGTTGATAGTTGGTAATGTATTCATTTTCTTTCCATTTTTTACCAAATCTAGAAAGCAGATTGAAGAATAGAACATATAATTCAGGATTTGATAGTTGAGCTCTATAAATTTTTATAAGTTCTTTCTTTTCCTTTTCATTTAGAAAATTTGAGTTATTTACAAGCTTAATCGCATTGTACATATTTCTAAAGTACGTACTAAGGTTTGTTTGATTTGTTCTGCCAATTTTTAGATCTGGATTTAGATTTATTCTATCCTGGATTTCTTTAACCAGTTCTTTGTGTATTGGAATATATCTTTCTAATTTAGCTTCAATAAATGTTTTCCAAGAACCATCAATCCCATAATAAAATATTATATATACAATATCCGCAATTTGTTCCTCTGTCAATTGGTAATTCTTTTCGGTTTTTATCTGTTTAACTATTTCAAACAATCTATGTATTTGTATTTTGAATTGAACAAATGCTCTTCTGCCTTCAGAAATTTCATTTTTTTTGTTGATGTCTAAATGTGGGATTCTTATTTGGTTTATATTTTGATTATGGTAGTCAATCATTCTGAAGAAATTTGTTTCTATAGTAGATTTTAGTGTTTCTCTATTTTGGCGCAGTATGGTGTAAATCAGTAAGAAGACACTTAGAATACTAAATATTGTTCCAACAAATCCTCCAAGGAAATCTCCAAATTTTGACGCTAGTTCAGGGTCTATTATTTTAGTTTCATTGAAATGATATGAAACATTGAAAGCGATAATAAAAAAGGAGATTATTCCAATCGTCCCAAATAATGTCGATAGAATTATAAAAATGATTTTGGTTGTTCTTGCCATCGAAATATTGTTTTTTAAATTACGCCTAACTTCTATACTCGCCATTCATGGCGGTTATTCCCATTATATACGGCTCTTTTGCATATCCTTAGGAGCAGAGATAAAGGATCCAAGATCCAAAGTAAAAAGGTGTGGATTATACATCTTCACCAGCGGAGTTGAATTTATATTTCCGTTATTATAAATCAAACACCTTTAACTCCAGAAACTTTTGAAAGTGCTCAATCAGTTTATTGTATTTTGCATCATTGGATTTAAATGCACATGGATGATAACTGTCTATTAAGATCATTTGTTTTTCGATGGAATACCAAATCCAGTCGCTGTTTTCCATTAAAGTGAACTCAATATCATTATAAATTCTTTTAACTATTTTGGCCATATTCCAGCTACCGCCACAGACAATGATATTTGGAGCGTAGATGTCAAACTGCTGCCTTAGCAAATTCCTGTACTGATCTTCATGTGCCCAAATCTCACTATAGGAAGCAGAAGAACCGCCTGATGCTTTTTTTGCATTGACAATACATAAGGGCAAAGATAAATCCAGTTCAGTTGTTATGGGAGGAATTGGACTTTTGGCAGTCACCGTGGATAGACCATTTAACCAGGAATAGATGAACCTGAAAAATGTACTGGAGGTTTGTTGATACAATCCCCATTCCCTGTAATCTTGATCTGCATTGTCATTGGGCTCTTTCATAAAGAACAGGATTCTTCTTTTGGCATTCATCCAATTCTCTTCCTGGTTGCTACTTTTCCTGTTTTTTAATTCATTGTGTAGTTCTCCATTGAAGATAAGTCCGTCCTTGCAAAAGCCGGTATGTCCATTTAGTTCAAACTGTTTTCCCCACTCCTGAAATAGATTTTCTTCTTTTTGGTGGATAGTTTCAATAGTCATCATTTGGTTCATTTTAGGTTTAATTCTTATTTATCAAGCTGAATGTTCATTTAGAAGATTTCGAAAATAAAGCCATACAGCGCCAAACTATGTCGCTGGCAATATTATTTTATTTATTGTTTAAAAGTAGAAATAGGAATTCAGGAAAGAAAGGGAATTTATTATTTATAGTAGAAAAGTTATAAACAATATAATTGAATAGGAATCAACTGTATAGCAAATTGAAGACTTGACCTTATTAAATTTCACGATTTAATTTAGATTGTCCAGCAGGCGTGGATTTGCAAATACCGTTGTGTCCTTTTATTCTCACCTCTTAATTGCGCATCTTTGATCCGGGGGTTCATATCCAGCTCTTTTAAATGTTCGTAGGAGCAGATACAAAGGATCCTAGATCCGAAGTAAAAAGGCGTGGATTATAAATCCACACCAGCGGCGCTATTCAGACATTTTTATTCTCCGGATGATTGACATTATATACTCTTTTAAATTCAAGGCTTCTACCCCCAAAATTGATCAGCAGTCCAATGGGTAAAAAATAAGCCTGGCAATAATTCATAGCCTGAGCCAAATGAACGTCCTCCAGTTTGATGAGTGCTTTCAATTCCACCATGATACATTCCTCGACAAAAAAATCAACCCTACGTGTTCCAATGTTGATGGTCTCATAAAAGATGAACATCTCCATTTCACGTTTAAAGGATAAACCTTGTTTTTCCATTTCAATGGCCAGGGCACGCTGGTAAATGACCTCCTGGAAACCATTTCCAAGCGTCGAATGTACTTTCATCGCGCATCCGATGATCTTCCGGGTTATATCTACATGTTTCATGATTTTGTTGTTTTAGGAGGAATAAATTAATTTTAATTGATGTAAGGATTGTTTATCCTTTTGTTTATCAATTTACAAATAATTTTTCATCCAACCAATGTCGGAATTAGGATTTATATGATTTTAGGATTATAGGATTAAAAAAAGAGGGGATGGAGCATAATCCTTTAATCTTTAAATCCCTTCATCCTACTATTGTCTGAATTAGGATTTATATGATTTTAGGATTATAGGATTATAAAAAGAGGGGGATGGAGCATAATCCTTTAATCTTTATATCCTATGAATCCTAATTCTGACAATTTTAAGTATGATAGGATTAAAAAAAGAGGAGGATGGAGCATAATCCTAAAATCCTTTCATCCAATGAATCCTAATTCTGACAATTTAAGGATGATAGGATTAAAAAAAGAGGGGATGGAGCATAATCCTTTAATCTTTAAATCCTATGAATCCTAATTCTGACAATTTAAGGATGATAGGATTAAAAAAGAGGAGGATGGAGCATAATCCTTTAATCTTTAAATCCTATGAATCCTAATTCTGACAATTTTAAGGATGATAGGATTAAAAAAGAGGGGGATGGAGCATAATCCTAAAATCCTTTCATCCTAAAAATCCTAATTCTGACAATTTTAAGTATGATAGGATTAAAAAAAGAGGAGGATGGAGCAATCCTAAAATCCTTTCATCCTATGAATCCTAATTCTGACAATTTTAAGGATGATAGGATTAAAAAAGAGGAGGATGGAGCAATCCTAAAATCCTTTCATCCAATGAATCCTAATTCAGACATTTTTCAGCCACTTTACCGCAGTAGCGCAGTAGCGCAATAACGCATTTCTTGCGCTATCCGCTGGAGAGAAGAGCAGGGATGGATCCTTCAATTTCTTTTCAATGTTTGTGATCCCTCTCTTTCCTTCATAGATATACATAGCTTTCCCCCCTTCCCTTTTATGAGTAGTGAATGTTCCTTTTGTTTATTTTCAGGAACCTTGGCCGGTAAACAATTTCATTGTATGACCTCCTTGTAAAATCGGGGGTCAAAATGCAAGACTTGCGCTACTGCATTACTGCGCTATTGCGCTAGACATTCGGTGGTTTGATATAAAAACCCTTTCTTTCGCGAATTACCCATCCCTTGTTGCAAAAAGTGGATATGAATAACTCTGCCGACCTTTCTGGTATCGCCATACTTTTCGCCAGATCGATAAACTCCTGGTGGGTAAACTTCTCCGGTAACTGATCCAAAAACTGTTCCTTCTTGTCCTTGGGTCTGGCTGTCTGGATATCCACAGGCAGTTCCGAAAACACATGGCTGGAATGCCTGACCAGTATCCGGATCATGGAAAGCACCGACTGGAAATCGGCCTCTGAACAAAACTGGCGTTCGGAGAAATCGCCTGTTTCATTGATGCGCAAAGCGGTAAAGATCATGCCCAGGCGGAAGGCAATCAAGCCCAGCCTTCTGATCGTGGCCATGTAGTCCATCCCCTGAAGCATCAGGTATCGCTCCTGAATCTGGGTGAAGAAGGCATTGAACTGTATTTGCTGCTCTTCGCTCAGGCGAAATTCGATGTCCGGGTTTTCATTCAGGGCTTTGTAAAGGGTAAAAAACTCCTGTCCCAGGCTGTTGAAATACTCCTTCAGTCCTTTGTTCTTATTCGCCGAAAATACATCTTTCCAAAAGGGCCTGATGTTCATGTGGTAGAAGATAAACCGGCTGAACAATCCATTCTCGGCATTGGGGATCACGGCGCACACCTGTTTGGGAGTCCCTGACATGACGGCTGAGATACAGGGCTCTTCAATTTCGACATATTCGCGATCGGCACGACGGGAATAGGAGATCATCTCATGGTGAGCGCCTTTGCGAAGTCCATCTGAATAGTTGCCGTAATCCGATTTCAAGGCCTGGGCCAGGGTATCCCCTTCGGTTTCAAAGATCAACCCACTGCCTTTATTTTCAGCAAGCAACTGGAAAAAACCTGTTGCACTGCTGTTGGCCGGGATAATCAGCATCAGCTCGGGAGGCTTCACCGGCTTGTCCAGATCGCCGCCTTTGCTTTTCTGTAAGTTGTATTCCCTCAGGGCCATTTCATAGTCCTGTTTCAGCAGGTGCGTCTGTTTGCGCAGTTCCCAGTGAATCGGCAAGACCAGTCGCTTGCAATGGTTCAGCCTGCCTTTGCCTGCCGATGCCTGGGCGGTAATGAACAGGTAGAGGTTGGGGTAAACCTGGTTCCCGTCATAGATGCCAGACAACTTGTGCAGGCAGGCGCTCAGGGCCCCCAAAGCCCCCAGGAGCAGAATGTCACGTTCCTCGTTTGATTCGGCCCTGTCCACTACCCGCTGAAGAAATTCAGGCAGGGTAGGGAAGATCTCGTCGGGAAGGGTGGGAAGGGAGCTGCGGTTTTTAACCGCATCTTGCTCCATGCCCCGTTCTCTATTTTCATTTTTTCCGTCTTCATTTTCCGGTTCATGGTTTAAATTGCGGTTAAAAACCGCAGCTCCCATACTGTCATCAGATTCTAAATTGCGGTTAAAAACCGCAGCTCCCGTAATGTTATCAGATTCTAAATTGCGGTTAAAAACCGCAGCTCCCGTACTGTCATCAGATTCCAAATTGCGGTTAAAAACCGCAGCTCCCACCCCGGCTTGCTTGGCCAGGTGAAACAGTGTTTTGATGGTAATCCCATGTCCTTTTGAACCCAGGCACTGATCGTATTGCTTGTTACAATCGGTCAGTGAATACCTGTGATAAAAGCGGCTGATGCGGTGGAAATAGTCACGACCCCCTTCACCCAATTCGTCTGCCAGGGCAAAGCCGATGTTTAGCCAATCGGAATAGCTGGCCGTGAGGTCGGTTTGGGCCGATTCGATCCGGGAGATGACAAGGTCAATGTCAGTTGAAATGTTGGAGCCTGGAGGGTTGGAGGACTGAATGGTTCGATGGTTTGATGGTTGAATGATGGGAGGATTAGCAGATTGATGGTTGGTAGGCTGTGGTTCTGCGCCTTCGTTGGTAGGTAACCAATCGTGGGGATTAAATTTGTGTTTCATAAAGCTAGATTTAGATGATGTGTGTTTGATTTATTTCTAATTCCTCCGTCGGCTAAAGCCAGACGGCCTGTCCCGATAAAATCGGGAGCAAAGGATAGGGCTCTGATTAACAAGCTTTTCAATGCACCATATTCTTTCATGGCTGTATCCTTTGCCATTCCTCCGTCGGCTAAAGCCAGACGGCAAAGGATAACGCCCTGATTAACAATCTTGTCAATTCACCATATTCTTTCATGGCTG
>DASXUZ010000065.1:0-51110 GCA_036504555.1 Prolixibacteraceae bacterium
AACGCCACTTACATTCCCTTTTTGAATGACCAGTTTCAATACCAGACAACCTTTGAGTATTTCGACCAGCGCAACAATTACCGGATGCCTGCCTATCACCGGATGGATGTAGGCTGCAATTTTCACAAGCAAAAGAAACATGGCATTCGTACCTGGAACCTGAGCATTTACAATGTCTATTCACGGCAGAATGCCTTTTTTCTGTATTTTGATGCCAGCTCACAATCAGAATACAAACAGACGGGTAAATCGGCGAAGTTGAATCAGCTGAGCCTTTTTCCCCTGATTCCATCCATTTCATACGGGTATAAATTCTAACAGGCGAACACCATGAAAAAACGATTCCTCTTCGGCTTCCTATTTATACTCCTGGTCTCCTGCACCAAAACCATTGATTTTGACGATGAACAACACTCCAACCAGGTGGTGGTGAACGGCATCATCTGGCCCGGGGAGGCATTCACGGTGTACCTGACCCAGAGCGGATCCATTCTGAAGGACTGGCAGACCAATACGCCCCTTGAGGGGACGCTGGACCTGTACGAAGAGGACCGTTTGATCCATCCATTTCCATCGCAGCGTGGTGTTTTTTCAGCCCCTGATCTTTCACCAAAGGCTGGTAAAAGTTACCGGATAGTCGTGACCGTTGATGGCAGGGCCGTATCGGCTGAAACAAGGATTCCGGCCCAGGCGGAAGTGATTTCAACCGATACAACGAGCCTCAGGAATACCGATGGTTCGCGAACGATCCATTATCAGTTTAAATTGAAAGACGGGGATGGTGAGGATTATTACCGGATCATCGTCAGGAATGAAAACCTGGTCCAGGTGAGCGATGTCGGGGACCCAGCCAGGAAATATTACCTGAATGAGACTTACTATCAGATTCAATCAGAGGATCCGGTATTTAAGACGGTGTACAACAATTCGGAGGGAGCGGTGCTGAACCAGGGACCCGGGAACGATTACTTCATTTTTCCAGATACCTATTTCCAGGGCAAGGAATATACGCTTGAATTTCAGGTTTCGACTTATTATATAGGCAGCAATGAATATGGGGATCCTGGGAATCCGGTTGCCGGGACACAGAAGAAGCTGATTTATGACCGCAATGTGGTTCATGTACAGCGGCTCTCCAAAGAATTGTACCATTACCTGAAATACCTGAAGCTGTACAACCATTTTCACGATAACCCGTTCGCCGAACCTGTATCGGTTTACTCGAATGTAACGAATGGGGCGGGTATCTTCGCCGGATTCAATGATGATACCAGGTTTACCTATGAAAGTGTCTCGATCCCCTATTCGATGGATACCATCCAGGTGGAGGAAAACCCCAGCTATGGGAATCAATGAAAAGAAGGGGGAGTAAAAACAGCACTCGCTTTTCCTGACCGTCGGCTAAAGCCAGACGGCAAAGGATAGTGCCCTGATGAGAGATTTCATTCATATTTACATTGTTCATTCAACCTTAGTAACGATACGCATACCCAGGCGCCCAAAACCTTAGTAACCTTAGTAACGCTACGCACACCTCAGTACCCAAACCTTAGTAACCTTAGTAACCTTAGTAACGCTACGCACACCTCAGTGCCCAAACCTTAGTAACCTTAGTAACTGGTAATCAACCACAAGGCCCTTAACCTTAGTAACCTTGGTAACCAAGGTAACCCCCCGGAATGCAAACCTTAGTAACCTTAGTAACCTTAGTAAGGTTTGGGTTCTGGAGGTTGCCATGTTACTAAGGTTACTAAGGTTAAGGGTTCCGGGGTATTAGTAGCGTTACTAAGGTTACTAAGGTTTGGGTTCTGGAGGTTACGTCTGGTTACTAAGGTTACTAAGGTTGGGGCACCGGGGTGTGAGTTGCGTTACTAAGGTTACTAAGGTTTGGGTTCTGACTTGATTAGCTGATTACCTTGATTTAGCAGGTCCTTATTTGAAAGTTATCATTTTGCCTTCCTTTTTGGGAGTTGGACAATGCTGTTTTTTCGATATCCATTATCAACTTATAAACCTGTCATACAATGAGTTAAAATTTTTTCATCCAGCCTTTATTTGTGTCATCCGTTTACAAACTGGATTGTTAATAAAATAGCAAGCCCTGTAGCAGGGTGGATCACAGATTCATGGGTTTGATCTTTGTAAATTTGGTTAAGAGGTGGTTTACAGCCACTCCCATGCAGGTATTTTTTATCCCTCCTGCAGGGAATTTATCAATCTTAAGCCCTTGACCAAAGATGAAAAACTATGTCAGCCTGATCATCGCCCTCCTTGTCATTGGTTGCGTTCCTGAATTCGACCCGCTTCCCAAGGGAAAGGATTTCATCATCACACAGTCCATGGTGTACCAGGATCGGGTGGACCTGAGTTCCTTTGGAGTGGCCAGGAACCAGATCATCTATGCATCGGGAATCGTCTGTCCCACCAACCAGGATGAACCCCTGGCAGAACCAGCGCTGCAAGCCGTGGCCCAAACACTCCAGGCAGGTGATTTACCCACAGTGATTGACATCGGGCGATGGAGCATTTATACCAAAGACAGCCTCCAGCGCAAGGAGCACCTGCATAAATTGGTTTTCGTGGTTGAATGCCTTCGCAAGGCCCGGCCGGATCTTCAGTTTGGGTATTACGGAGTGGTTCCCCAGCGCGTGTACGAGCCACTGGTTGACTTAAAACTGACGGAGTGGAACGCCTTTAACGAGGCTGCCAAAGTCGATTTGGTGCCCCATGTGGATGCTGTTTTCCCCACGCTTTTCACCTTGTATGATGATCCAAAAGGATGGGAAACTTTTGCCATCAATACCCTTACAGAATCCAAAAGGTTTAATAAACCGGTCTATGCGGTCATCTGGCCCAAATTTCACGAAAGCAATCCCGTACTGAATGGGCTCTATTTACCGGCAGCTTATTGGAGGCTTGAACTGGAGACCTGTTTCAGGTACTGCGATGGCATCGTTATCTGGAATTATGAACCAAAGATCAATTGGAATTCCAATGCTGGCTGGTGGAAGGAAACGGTCGCTTTTATGGAGGCGATCCATAGCCCCACGGCTGAACAGGGCTGGAAGCAGATCATGCCGTAAGAGGGGGAGAAGGTGAGAAGGTGAGAAAATGAGAGGGTGAGAGGGTGAGAAAATGAGAAAGTGAGAAAATGAGAAGACGAGAAGACGAGAAAATATGAAATAAGAAACAAGAAATAAGAAACAAGAAATAAGAAACAAGCGCTCCGCATCCTTAATCCGTGTAATCCAATTCGTGTAATTCGTTTAAATTCGTGTAATTCGTTTCAGTGTAATTCGTTTAAATTCGTGTAATTCGTTTCAGTGAAATTCGTTTAAATTCGTGTAATTCGTATTTATTCGTAATTTCGTGCAATTCATAATCCATTAACCCATGCAGATCAAAAAAGCCCTCATCACGGCCGCCGGTGCAGACCAGCGTAAGCTGGCCATGCAAACCCTGGTCGACAGCAACGGAAACCGCCGGACAGTGCTGGAAATACTCCTGGAAGAATGCCGGCAGGCTGGTATTGAAGAAATTGGAGTCGTGATCCATGCAGGTGACCGGGAGATTTATTCAGAGATTGTGGCCGGTGACCAGCAGATTCATTTCATCGAGCAGGATCAGGCCCTGGGATATGGATATGCCGTCTTGTGCGGAGCTTCATTTGTGGGGAATGAATATTTTTTGCACCTGGTGGGCGACCACCTGTACGTCAACCGGACCGATGAGCCCTGTGCCCGTCACCTGATAGAAGTAGCCCGGCAAAACAACTGTTCGGTATCAGCCGTCACCCCCACGCGCGAGAGCCTGATTCCCAGCTATGGGACCATCGGGGGCAAACGGGTGCATCCAACCAATGATCTGTACCTGATTGACAAGGTGATTGAGAAGCCCACTCCCACCCTGGCCGAGCAGAAGTTAATGGTTCCAGGGTTGAGGGCCGGTCACTACCTGTGCTTTTTTGGCATGCATGTTTTATCACCCACGGTGATGAGCATCCTGAGACAAAATTTATTGGATGCCAAGGGTGAACGCATTGGCTTAACCGATGCCCTGAATACCCTGGCGCAAAAAGAACAATACCTGGCCCTTGAAAAGAACGACTGGCGCTTTGACACCGGTTCGACCTATGGCTTGCTCAAAGCACAGCTGGCCCTGGCCCTGGGAGGAAGTGACCGGGAACAGGTCATGTCGGAACTCCTGGAGTTTTTCGCAGTTCGCAACATCCGAAGCACGACCCACTCATGAGCCAGTTAATCAAGCTAATCAGGTCAAGCGATCCTGCTGTCAAGAATGAATCGCTCGACAAATACTGCAAGGGAGCTTCCATTGAAAAACTATTGGAAGAAGCCACCCAACTGGAACACTACCGAAAAGAGGAACCCAACCTGTACAACCGGGTCAGGGCCTTGTTCTTCCTATACGCCATCCATCGTTTTTATATCCCCCTGGGGACAGGTTTGGGAACCGAAGGGCTTATCCCCTATGAGGCCTTTGAACACATGCTCAACCGCAGGTTTGAAGAAGCCATTGATCTTTTTCTCAAGGTGCAGGAGAAAAACGGCGCCAATGAAGGGATCTCCAGTGGATTGGCCGATGCCTATCACCAGCTTGCATTTCAGACCCTGGCCGACCAGGTGAGGCTAAGCGTTCGCTCAACGGCCGGCAATAAATGGATGTTTCGCATTGGTCACCCCTTTGATCAGCCCTTGAAAATTCACCCTAGCCTGGCACAGAAAGATGAAAAGACGGGACTCTACCCCTGTCTGCACGAAACAACCCCGGTACGGATGGACTTAAGCCACAGCGGGTGGAGCGACATTTTCTTTTTGGGCATGGATTATCCCGAAGGGGCCCGGGTACTGAACATCTCGGTTGATTTGTGCATCCGCAACAGCAGTTCCCAGACAAAACCCTCGCCACCCATCGAAACCTGGCTGCGGATCATTGATGAACCGGTACTTAAATTAACGAGTATCGACCTGGACAGCTCCGCCTCGGTGACCAACCTGTCGGAGGTGTTCGATTTTGCCAAGGATTACCTTGGGCTGTTAAAAGCGGCAGTGATCGCATCAGGCATTGTACCTCCCGGGATGGAAGGGGCCGGATTGGCCCTGAGTCCCTTGCTTGAAAACATGGTGGGTAAGGGCAAAGGCATTGAACTGGTGAGTAAGGTCAATAACATTCCCAAGGGATCACGGCTAGCCGTTTCAACCAACCTGCTGGCTTCCCTGATTGCCTTGTGCATGCGGGCCACGGGTCAGACAGAACAGCTCACCGGGATTTTGAAGGAGGAAGAACGCCGGCTGGTGGCCTCCAAAGCCATCCTGGGTGAATGGATTGGCGGATCAGGCGGGGGATGGCAGGATTCGGGGGGTGTATGGCCGGGAATGAAACTCATTGAAGGGGTGGAAGCCAAGCCAGGCGACCCTGAATTTGGGATCAGCAAGGGACGGCTGCTGCCCAACCATACGATTCTTGATTCACAGACCGTCAATGCAGGGGTGCGGCAAAAGCTACAGGACAGCCTGGTGATGGTCCATGGGGGCATGGCCCAGGATGTTGGTCCCATCCTGGAAATGGTGACCGAAAAATACCTGCTTCGTTCGTCCAGGGAATGGACAGCACGTCAGAATGCCATTGCCTATTTCGATGAACTGGTACAAAATTTAATCGATGAAGATGTGAAAGGCATTGGCGCCTTCACCCAAAAGAACTTTGAAGGACCCATCCAGGAGATCATTCCCTGGGCCACCAACCTATACACCGAGACATTGATTTCCCGGATCAAGGAAGAATTCAAAACCGATTTCTGGGGCTTCTGGATGATGGGTGGGATGTCGGGCGGAGGCATGGGATTTATTTTTGATCCATCGGTCAGGCAAAAAGCACAGGATCGTTTGCAGCAGATCATGTCGCAAGCCAAGAAGAAATTCGAACATGCCATTCCCTTTGCCATGGAACCGGTGGTATATGATTTCAGCATCAATGAAAACGGGACCCTGGCCAGCCTTCAGCAAGGAGAGCAAGCCCTGATGCCCGAGGCATATTATACCCTGCTCCTGCCTCAGATCTTAAAAAAAGACATCCATGCCTTAACCGATTGCCAGCGCAATGAATTGGCCATTTTGGGCCATGCCTGGAAATCGGATGAGAAGTTCACCGGTTTTATCACCAGGCTCTTTGACCGGATGATTCCGCAGGATCAACAATCGACCAATCAGCAAAAGCCGCTGAATAGTTTGCTCGCTGAGCTTGGCTTTAACGGGGAACAGCATGAACAGATCAAAAAGGATTTAAAATCGGGCCGTATCGGCTTGTCCAAAAACAGGCTGCCCATCAATACCACCATTGTCGATGTTCGTCCATCAGAAATTGGCCATTACTCCATCTTAACAGATCCGCACCTGGTGGAGCTGGGACTGAATGCACTCCAGAGGGGCGAACTGGCCATTGTATCCCTGGCGGGTGGAGTCGGGAGCCGGTGGACCAAGGGTGCCGGGGTAGTTAAATCATTGAATCCGTATGCCAAATTTGAGGGCAGCCACCGCAACTTCCTGGAAACACACCTGGCCAAGAGCCGCCAGACATGTACCGCTTTTTCGGCTCAGCTCCAGCATGTATTTACCACCAGTTACCTGACCCATCCTGCCTTGTCTGCTTTTCTCAATGAGACGGCAAGGGACGAGAAAACAAACCGGGTATATCTTTCAGAAGGCAAGGCCATCGGCCTGCGGCTGCATCCCACCGAACGGGATCTTCGATTCCTGTGGGAGGAGATGCCACAGCAGGTACTCGACGAACAGTCACAGAAAGTACAGCAGAGCCTGCGGACAGCCCTGATCAATTGGGCCAAGGCTGCAGGGGAGGGCGAAGATTACCGTGACAACCTGCCTTCCCAATGCATCCATCCGGTGGGTCACTGGTATGAAATACCGAACTTGTTTCTCAATGGAACCCTCCATGCAATCATTCAGGACAATCCGAATTTAAAATACCTGTTGCTTCACAACATCGACACCCTGGGGGCGAATGCTGATCCTGCCTTGCTTGGCTACCATATCCAACAAGGGAAAGCCATGACCGTGGAGGTGATTACCCGCAAACTGGATGACCGTGGGGGAGGCCTGGCCAAAATCAACGGCAATCTCCGGCTGGTCGAAGGATTGGCACTCCCGGATGAGAAAATTGAATTTGGCCTTAGCTATTACAATACCAATACCTTTTGGATCGACATTGATCAGCTGTTAAGTGTCTTTGGCTTGAGGCGTGAAGACCTGGATGATCCGGAGAAAGTCAAACCGGCGGTATATAAAATGTCGTCCCGGATGCCCACTTATGTGACCATCAAAGAGGTCAAGAAACGTTGGGGAAAAGGCCAGGAAGATGTCTACCCGGTCACGCAATTTGAAAAGTTGTGGGGCGATATGACGGCCATCCCGGAATTGAGTTGCACCTATATCAATGTTCCCCGAATGAGGGGACAACAACTCAAGGAAGTTTCCCAACTGGACGGATGGTTACGCGACGGGTCGAAAGATTACATCGATTCAATCTGTGAATGGAAGTGAGAGGATGGAGAAAGTGGAGAAAGTGGAGAAAGTGGAGAAAGTGAGAAGGTGAGAAGGTGAGAAGGTGAGAGGGTGAGAGAGTGAGAAAGTGAGAAAATGAGAAGGTGAGAGGGGCGACTATTCATGAAACCTGATCTAGTCTGCATTATCCTTTGCCGTCTGGCTTTAGCCGACGGTTAAATGCAAAGAGCCACCCCTGGACATCAGCCTATCTACTTGTGGCTAAAGCCATTGGAAAATCATTCATTCATTAACCGTCGGCTAAAGCCAGACGGCAAAGGATAGTGGTAGCTTGAAACAGCTAAAAACATGATATGCGTGCAAATCGTGCAAAACGTGCAAAGTACTCAGCAATAGAATGTAAGCAAATCGGGAATATAGGGAATGCCGCAACCCTCTAACCCACTAACTACCAAATCCATTCGCCTCAATCCGTGTAATCCGTCCCGGGTACTCGGGATCCTTGTAATTCATAATTCCGTTTGGTTTTCTTGATTAATTTCCATAACTTAAATATTTCAAATTGATCATTTAAACCTATCTCTTTGACACTTATTTAAACTCTCATCAATGGCACAAAAAACCGCTTTAATTACTGGTGTAACCGGTCAGGACGGGGCCTACCTCAGTGAGTACCTGTTAAAAAAAGGATACATGGTACACGGCATCAAACGTCGTTCATCCTTGTTTAATACCGAGCGAATTGATCATATCTATGAAGATCCGCATGTGGAAAACCGGCATTTCAAATTGCATTACGGCGATTTGACCGACAGCATGAACCTCACGCGCATCATCCAGGAAACACAACCCGATGAAATTTACAACCTGGCAGCCATGAGCCACGTGGCGGTGAGTTTTGAAACTCCTGAATATACGGCCAATGCCGACGGGCTGGGCACCCTGCGTATCCTGGAAGCGGTGCGCTTGTTGAAATTAACCGAAAAAACACGTATTTACCAGGCCTCCACTTCCGAATTATACGGAATGGTGCAGGAAGTTCCGCAAACCGAGAAGACGCCTTTCTATCCGCGTTCACCCTATGCGGTAGCCAAAATGTACGCCTACTGGATCACGGTCAATTACCGGGAAGCCTACAAGATGCACGCCAGCAATGGTATTTTGTTTAACCATGAATCACCCATCCGGGGTGAAACATTCGTCACCCGTAAGATTACCCGGGCCATCAGCCGCATTGCACTGGGTATGCAGGACCAATTGTTCCTGGGCAACCTGTCATCCAAACGCGACTGGGGCCACGCCAAAGACTACGTGAAGGCGATGTACCTGATCCTTCAGCAGGACCAGCCCGATGACTATGTGATTGCCACCGGAATCACTACTTC
The DNA here is from genome assembly GCA_036504555.1 of Prolixibacteraceae bacterium. Taxonomy (GTDB): domain Bacteria; phylum Bacteroidota; class Bacteroidia; order Bacteroidales; family Prolixibacteraceae; genus Aquipluma. Next base: position 8,921 of record DASXUZ010000065.1, read on the forward strand.
CATCCGCGACTTCATCAAATTGTCCTGTGCCGAAATTGGCCTTGAAATAAGCTTTACCGGAGAGGGTGCCGATGAGAAAGGATCGATCACCGGCATGGATGAGAAACTGTTCATCGAAAAAGTGGGTGAACGCTATGTGGGATGTGTCAAATCACGCATGAGTCCCAATACGATCGTTGAAGTGGATTCCAAGTACTTCAGGCCCACGGAGGTCGATCTGTTGATTGGCGATCCTACCAAGTCAAAGACCAGGCTGGGCTGGGAACCGGAATACGACCTGCAGGCACTGGTTACCGACATGATGCAATCAGACATCAAGCTGATGAAAAAAGATGCCTGGCTCCGCGAGGGAGGTTACAGGACACTCAACTATTTTGAATAGAAAAGATGGAAAAAACTTCAAAAATATACATTGCCGGCCATCTTGGATTGGTTGGTTCAGCACTTTGGAAAAATCTTCAATCAAAGGGGTATACCAACATGATTGGAAGGACAATCGATGAATTGAACCTGATGGATACCAGAGCGGTGAATGCCTTCTTTGAACAGGAGAAACCCGAGTATGTCATCCTGGCGGCAGCCAAGGTGGGAGGCATTGTGGCCAACAATACCTACCGGGGACAATTCATCTATGAGAACCTGATGATCCAGAACAACGTGATCCATGCAGCCTATGTGCACCAGGTAAAGAAATTATTGTTCCTGGGAAGCACCTGTATCTATCCGCGCGAGGCACCCCAGCCCATGCCCGAAGATTGCCTGCTGACAGGTCCCCTGGAATATACCAACGAGCCCTACGCCATTGCCAAGATCGCAGGAATCAAACTGTGTGAAAGCTACAACCTGCAATACGGCACCAATTTCATTTCCGTCATGCCCACCAACCTTTACGGTCCGAATGACAACTTTGATCTGGAAAAATCGCATGTACTGCCTGCCCTGCTCCGCAAGCTGTACCTGGGCAAATGCCTGGAAGAGAACAACTGGGACGCCATCCGCGAAGATCTGAATAAACGGCCCATTGAAGGAATCTCGGGAGAAGTGAGGAAAGAAGATGAGAAGGTGGGAAAAGGAGAAAGTGAGAAAGCAATTCTGGAAATATTGAGCAAATATGGAATTACCCTCTCCAAACCTGACAGGTTTTTGAAACCTGTCAGGTTTGGAGAAGTATCTGTTGAGCTATGGGGTACCGGTACACCGCTGCGTGAATTTTTATGGAGTGAGGAAATGGCCGATGCCTGCATATTCCTGATGGAAAACATTGATTTCCAGGATACCATTCGTGAAAATTCGTCTTCAATTCGTGAAAATTCGTATTTGAATGAAGTTCGTAATACGCACATCAACATCGGCACGGGAAAGGAAATTACCATCCGCGATCTGGCCTTTCTGATCAAGGAGAAGGTTGGCTTCGGGGGTGAACTGCTGTTTGATGCCTCCAAACCCGATGGCTCGATGCGCAAACTGACTGATCCATCAAAGCTGCACGCACTGGGCTGGCACCACAAGATTGAAATCGATGAAGGAATAGAAAAACTGTATAGCTGGTATCTGAATAAATAATACGAATTCCACGAATGAAGTAGGAAAAACGATCTATTGTCGTATTGATGGGTTCTACGGGAAAGCTCTTGAAACCACGAAGTGGTTGAATGTGAATAACCATGGGTGCAACCCATGGGATATGGCAACCAATAGATATATAGCTAGTTATCACACACCATGGGTTATGGCAACCAATAGATATATAGCTAGTTATCACACGCCATGGGATATGGCAACCAATAGATATATAGCTAGTTATCACACACCATGGGTTGCACCCATGGTTATTCACATTCAACCACTTCGTGGTTTCAAGAGCTTTTCCGTAGAACCCATCAATACGACATCATTTATTACTTTATACGAATTGCACGAATTGAAAAAGAAATGCCAGGCAGGAACTGATTATTTATGACTACAAGTTTATACTTTTACACCATCAAAATAGGAATCAAGCCTGGAATGGGGATGCTGATCTGATCCGCTCACCAATCCGTGTAATCCGTTTCAATCCGTGTAATCCTTTTTAATCCGTGTAATCTTTTTCCCACATGAAGCATTTAATCTCTGTTCCCTCCAATACGATCCCCCATTTTCACCAGATCTCAGGTCTGCCCGAAGCCAGTTGGTTTGTAGCGTCTGATCCTGAAGGGAAAAGAGTAGGTTCAGGTGGAGGAACCGCTTATCTTCTGACAGAATTATTTGATCAGGAAAAAGGCCTTGATTTTGAGAAATGGCTGGCCCAGGAAAAAAGAATGATTATCCATGCCGGTGGACAAAGTCGCCGGCTTCCGGCTTATGCTTCCGTGGGTAAAAGCTTACTGCCCATGCCCGTTTTCCGATGGTCACGCGGGCAACAACTCAACCAAAGGCTCATTCATCTTCAGGCACCCTTGTTCGAACGCATCCTGGAAAAAGCGCCTGAAAAACTCAACACCCTGGTTGCCAGCGGGGATACATTGATTTTTTCAGGGAAGAACATTCCAGAGATTCCCCAGGCTGACATTGTCTGTTTTGGACTCTGGCTTGAACCTGAGAAGGCTACCCACCATGGCGTCTTCTTTGCCAAACATGAATCGCCCGGTCAGTTGCAGTTCATGCTGCAGAAACCATCGATCCCTGAGATCAAGGAACTCATCCATGAATATTATTTCCTGATGGATATCGGCATTTGGCTACTGAGTGAAAAAGCGGTTAACATCCTGATGAAACGCAGTGGCTGGAAAGACGGGTTGTACGAGAACAAGATTCCAGGATACTACGATCTGTATACCGATTTCGGCATGGCCCTTGGAGAAGCGCCCATCAATAAAGACGAGGATATCAATCAGCTGACAGTGGCCCTGGTAAACCTGGAAGGAGGAGAGTTTTACCATCTGGGAAACACTTCAGAACTGATTTCATCCAATCTTTCGATTCAGAACCGAATCAACGATCAACGTGAAATATGGCACCGGCAAATAAAACCACACCCATCGATTTTCATATTAAATGCTGATGTACAGGCCACACTGACCGCACAACATACCAACATCTGGATAGAAAATGCCTGCATCCCTTCCGGATGGGAACTCAAAAGCCGTCATGCCCTCACCCATATCCCCGAAAATAATTGGAACCTGAAGCTGCATGCAGGAAACAGTCTGGACCTTGTACCGGTGAATGAACTGGAAGTGGCGATCCGAAATTATGGCTTCTCGGATTCATTCAGGGGCGCCTGCGACAGCGATTCCACCCTTTTCATGGAAATGTCATTGACCGAATGGCTCAAACGACGGGGCCTGGCCAAGGCATTTGGCAGTTTACCGCTTGATACGGACATCCAATTTATCCCGATATTTCCGGTTGTTAAACAGGAGGACATCCAGGAAGGCTTCCTTCAATGGCTGATTGATCCTGAACCTGAAAACAATTTATTATTTACCCGGTTTTGGCTGCAATCGCGAAGGATAAGTCCGGATGAAATAAGTCAGCTGTGTCACATTCAGCTGGCCGAAAAGCAAAGAACCACCAATCAGTTAAAAGCCATTCCTTCCCTGGCAGGTAACTACAGCAATTCAGTTTTTTACCAGCTCGATCTCGAGAAGCTGGCTGGGGACTATGTCAATCACAATCTGGAACTTCCTGAAATGCTTCCGGTTAAAAATAACGATTGGCTTCCCATCCATGTCCACATGTTCCGGGCTTCGGTGCAACGGCGAAAAGGGCATGAGTTTCAATCGGAAGAGCGAAAAGCCTTTGACTACCTGCGCGATTCAATCTTAGGGCATTTTCAGCAACGGCCCGTAGATCCCTGCATTCAGCTGCTTCCTGACCAGATTGCCTGGGGAAGAAGTCCGGTCAGGCTCGATTTGGCCGGAGGATGGACCGACACCCCTCCTTATTGTTTCCTCTACGGCGGGAAAGTGGTGAATATGGCCGTTGAATTGAATGGTCAGCCACCTTTGCACTGCTATATAAAATCCACCAATCAGCTTCAAATCGTCTTGCGTTCAATCGATTTGGGAGCCCAGGAAACCATTACCACCTTTGATGAATTAAGGGCTTTTTACAATGTAGGCTCCCCATTTTCGATTCCCAAAGCAGCTTTGGTCCTCGCCGGATTTGTCCCAGAATACGCTTCAAGAACATATTCTTCCCTGAAAAATCAACTTTCAGACATGGGAGGTGGACTCGAAATTTCGATTGTCTCGGCCGTTCCGAAAGGTTCAGGATTGGGGACAAGTTCCATCTTGGCAGCTACTGTGCTGGGTACCATTTCATCGGTTTGCGCCCTTGGATGGGACAAAACAGAAACCGGCAAGCGTACACTGGCGCTCGAACAACTGCTGACCACCGGCGGGGGATGGCAAGACCAGTTTGGAGGCATTTTAGAAGGCATTAAATTATTGGAAACCAGTCCGGGCAAACTTCAGAACCCCACCATTAAATGGTTGCCTGAGTCGCTGTTCAATGACCCCAGATATAAAAACAGAATGTTGCTGTATTATACCGGTATTACACGGGTAGCCAAAAGTATTCTGGCTGATATTGTAAGGGGAATGTTTTTGAATTCCTCCTCCCATCTTTCCCTGCTGGAAGAATTAAAACACCATGCCAGTGAAACCAGTGAAACGCTTTTGGCCAAGGATTTTGAAGGATTGGGAAGAAATATTCACAGAAGCTGGCAACTGAACCAGACATTGGATGCGGGCACCAATACGCCGGAAATACAAAAGATCATCGATCGGATCTCGCCCTGGATCATTGGTCAAAAGCTATTGGGGGCAGGTGGTGGTGGCTTTATGCTCATTTGCGCCCGTGATGAAGAAGCGGCAGGCCGCATCAAGCACGAACTGATGACCAATCCAGTCAATAAAAATGCCAGGCTGGTCGATTTCAGCGTTTCATCTTCAGGATTACAAGTGACAAAAAGTTAATTCATAGGCAGAATTGTAAGATTTTTCCCGATAGCCATCCAATGCGCTGCGGTATTCATTGATTTCGGATGAAATAAAGGTCTCTTATTTTAGTTAGTGGATTATCAATGGCAGTAAAAAAATTTATAAAATTTAGATGCCCGATAAAATATTTACTAATTTTAAGACTGGCAAATCAAAGCTTATTTTTATTAACACATTGCATTTCAATATTTTAATTTGAATAGCACATCTGTTTTGTTCTTTTTCATTTGAACCCAAAGAATTACGATCCCATGAAAATATTCATTCTATTATTTGCATTTTTTTCATTCTTTTTCATTTCCAGTAGCGTCCAAGCACTAACATCGGGGAATTTCGAGGGAGAAGACCAGGCGATTTCGGACCCACTCAGGCTGAAGAATAAAATAATACCTTTAAGTAATTCGGTCTATAAGCTATTGGATTATTATGAGGCATCAGGAAATATCAGATTCCTGCCCCAGGCAAAACCATACACCAAGGTAGTTATTCTCAAGCTTTTGGATGAACTCCTCACTGGAGATCAATTGTCGGGAAAAGAAAAGGGGATCATCAACCAGTATATACAGGATTTGACAAGAGCCTCCAATGGCATTCAAATTTACCAACAAGGAACAGCCAATGGATTTGCCCTGGTTGGATTGGGAGGAGAGACAACGGTACGGGCAGGGGCAGGTAAGGATGCCACATGGACCACAAGTTCCAAAGCGATTCCTTATTTATCAGGCGATCTGGGAGAACATATTTCGTTTCATGCATCCATGGGCCCGGCCATCGAAAGGCTGGCACCCGATTTGTTTTACCAGTCGTATACAAAAGATCAACAGGTCAATTTTCCCTACCAGTCGATTGGATATGCCTATTTACCCTATCAGTTCAATTATGAAACCTTGTATACCCATGCCCAGATATCGAACCGACAAGCAGGGCAATCCAATATTACCAAGCAGATGGCCGTCGGATTCATCTATTACACCGAGCTGAATGGAAGTTGGTTGAATGGAGCGCTACAGCTAAGCCTGAACAATCAACGCAGGTCATGGGGCCACGCTGACAACAACATGATACTCTCGTCAACAGCCCGTCGTTTCCCGGGAATTGAAATGAAGATAGAACCTACCCATTGGCTTAGATATTCTTACCTGACTGGTTCACTTTTTTCATACGCCAATCAAAGTACAAACTATAAAAAAGATATCTATGGGTATGATATAGGGGATCTTCAAAACCTGTTTACCCTCCATCTGTTGGAATTCACCCCCACAAAATGGCTTCAGATTTCAGCCACTGCCGGCAATATATGGTCAAAGAGACTGGAAATTTCCTATATGATGCCATTTGTATTTTCCCACTTTTCAGAGGTTGAACTGGGCGATTACGACAATCTTTCCATGGGTTTAGACATGGCCTTCCGAATCCCTCAATTAGGAAAAACCTGGCTCAGCTTATTTAACGATGAATTTAGCTTCACCAAATCCGGCCCCCTGTTGCGCATGCCCAGAAACCGGTATGCCTGGCAACTTGGATTAAAAACGGCACTTTTGTCCCACTTACTCCCCGGGACGACTTCAACGATCAAATACACAAGGGTAACGCCCTTTGTATATACCCATTATCCTGATCCAAGGTTTAATACCTTTACAGCACGGCCGCTGGATATGACTTACACCCATGATGGATTTAACCTGGGCTTTTATCTTCCTCCCAATTCCGGGGAATTCAGTTGGTCGCTGCTGAATATTGCCATTCCCGATTTAACCCTTTCACTTGACAACCGGCTGATCATTCACGGTACGAACGACCTGGCAAGTACAAATGTATACCAGATTTATGGTGACGTCTACCGCGATCAACTGGGAGAAGATATCTACAAGTACCCACTGCTGAATTTCACCAAAGATGGCATCTATGACTGGACCATACTTTCTGATTTTAAGTTTGACAAGAAGGTGCGTGAAATAAACATCATGGGATTGAACTATTTCCGTGTGACTGGTAGTTTAGGAGTATCACGTACCTGGTGGAAAAGCAACAACAGTGGTGTGGTGGCTCCATCGTCCAGGACCATGCTGAGTGGCAGCCTTGGCATTGTAGTAGATATTTAAAATCGACTCTCAGGATTATGGCTGAGCATTTTGCACGTTTTGCACGTTTTGCACGGTGTAAAAAGTGACAAAGTAACAAAGTGACAAAGAGACAAAGTGACAAAGAGACAAAGAGACAAAGTAGCAAAATAGCAAAATGGGGTGAATAGCTTAGGTACTTTGGTACTTTGTCACTTTGTTACTTTGTCTCTTTGTCTCTTTGTCACTTTTTACACCGTGCAAATCGTGCAAAACGTGCAAAACGTGCAAACCGTGTACTATTCAAATCCAAACAGGTACTCTTTGAGTTGAACTCGCGTTATTTTTGGCAGGTAGCAGGAACAAAGTCCATTGTTTCAATGTTAAAACTAAAAGATCAACGGAATTGGAAATTGCTCCATCGATATTGAATTGTTAATTCAAGTTAAGCGCCTGAGCATTATTTCCAAACCTATAGAAAAAAGGATACTTTTGCGTCTCAATGGTTTATTATTTAAAACGAATATAAGTTATGGCTACCTATAAAAAAGCACTTTTAATGATCCTCGATGGCTGGGGAATCGGCGATGGTTCGGAAAGAGACGTAATTGCCACGGCACCAACCCCTTTCATGGATTACCTGAATGCCAATTATCCACATTCTGAACTACTTACCAGTGGCGAAAATGTAGGTTTACCCGATGGGCAAATGGGGAATTCGGAAGTGGGACATCTCAACATCGGCGCCGGCCGGGTGATGTACCAGGACATGGTAAAGATTACCAAGTCGATCCGCGATAAATCACTTTGGAAAGAGCCTCAGATCGTGAAAGCTTTCACCTATGCCAAGGAAAACAATAAAAACGTTCACCTCATTGGCTTGATTGGCCCTGGCGGGGTTCACGCATTAAGTGCACACATGGTGGCCCTTTGCCAGATTGGCACGGATATGGGCTTGAAAAATACATTTATCCACGGATTAACTGATGGACGGGACACCGATCCCCGCTCTGGTCTGGGATTTCTAGAAGAAGATTTGAAAAACCTTCAAGGCACCAATGGCAGGTTTGCCTCTCTGATTGGCAGGTATTTTGGAATGGATCGTGATAAAAATTATGACCGCTTAAAATTGGCCTATGACCTATATACCCAAGGAATCGGTACGCCATCGACAGACTTACTGGAAACAGTCCAGAAATTCTACGATGAAGGGGTGACGGACGAATTCATGAAACCAATTGTGATGGTCGATGAAATAGGAAATCCGTTGGCAACCATTGAGGAAAATGACGTGGTGATCTGCTTTAATTTCCGCACGGACCGCCTGCGTCAGACCACCATTGCTTTTACCCAGCAGGACCTTCCTGAATTTGGAATGAAAACCATGCCTTTGCAATGGTATACCATGACCAACTACAAAGCCGATTTCAAGAATGTCAATGTCATTTTCGACAAGCCGAACCTGAATAACACCATGGGCGAAATTGTTTCGAAGGCAGGATTGAAACAAATCCGCATTGCCGAAACAGAAAAATATGCCCATGTTACCTTCTTTTTCAGCGGAGGACGCGAGGAAGAATTCCCAGGCGAAAAGCGATTGATGGCTCCTTCGCCCAAGGTTCCCACCTACGATTTTCAACCCGAGATGTCGGCTCCAATGGTACGTGATCTGATTGTTCCCGAATTGCTGAATCAAACAGCCGATTTTGTTTGCCTGAATTTTGCAAACGGCGATATGGTAGGACACACAGGGGTTTATGAAGCCATTGTCAAAGCCATTTCAGCTGTTGACAGTTGTGCCAAAGCAGTCGTGGAGGCAGCTCAAATAGGAGGATACGAAGTCATCATCATTGCCGACCATGGAAATGCCGACAATGCCATCAACCCTGACGGATCGGCCAATACGGCCCATTCATTGAACCCTGTTCCCTGCATTTACGTTTCCAATAACAAGCATGCAAGGATCAAAAACGGGATATTGGCTGATGTGGCTCCTACCCTACTCTCCATCATGGGGCTGGAAATTCCACCGGAAATGACTGGAAATGTATTGATTGAAAAATAAAACAGTTTAAAGTTTAAACTTTGATCTTCTTCCTATATGATTGAAATCGGACGCACCATTGTCAGTCTGGATATTATCGAGAAACAATTCCTGTGTGATTTATTGAAATGCAAAGGTGCATGTTGTGTTGAAGGAGATTCGGGTGCTCCCGTGACTGAAGAGGAAGTCAAGGCCATTGAAGAGGCGTATCCTGAGGTTCAGGCTTATCTTTCTGAATCGCATCAGGCTGAAATCAGCAGGCAAGGTTTTGCGGTGGTCGACTTTGAAGGAGATCTGGTAACGCCTTTGGTGGAAAACAAGCAATGTGTCTATACCTACGAAGAAAAAGGCATTTTGAAATGTGGCATTGAGAAGGCCTATCTGGATGGTAAATCCAAATTCCGCAAACCAGTTTCCTGCCACCTGTTTCCAATTCGTATTACAGCATACAAGCGGTTTGATGCAGTCAACTATCAACAAATTGACATCTGTAAGCCAGGTCGTCAATGTGGCAAAAGCGAAAAGCTACCCATGTATGTATTTCTCAAAGAACCCTTGATCCGAAAATATGGGGAGGAATGGTACGAACAACTTAAATATGCAGCCGAAAATTATACGGCAATCAAATAAAAGCAAGGGCGCGGCAAAAAATCGTGCCCTTACTTTTTCTTCCTTCCTAGGCCATAATTTCAATGCGGTTTTTTTCAGGATCAAAAATGGCGCTTTCGTAATATCCGTCGCCTGTCATTCTTCCCGGACTGATGATTTCGAATCCATCATCCCGTAAAAGATCCGTCAGTTGATCCACCTTTTCGCGAGTTCCGACTTTAAATGAAAAATGTGCCATTCCCGAATTATGTTTCCGGTAGTCGTTCTTATTGGCTGAAACAGTGGGCATCTCCATCAGTTCAATCCGGCATTCGCCTGCGAATGAAAGGAAATAGGACCTGAATTCCTTTGAATGGTTGTAATAGGCAGAACCTGACACTGCATTAAAATAATGAGTATAGAAGTTACGCATTCCTTCCAGATCGCGTGTCCAAATGGCAATGTGTTCAATTTTCATAATCGAGGTTGTTGTAAGATATTTATTTATTAAATTTTAGCTTCCCATTCATAAAAGAACTGTTCAAGATAATTTTCCATCAGCCTGTGTCTTTGTTCTGCGATTGACTTGGCCGTGTTGGTATTCATCCGATCTTTCAGCAAGAATAGTTTTTCAAAAAAATGATTGACCGTTGGTGCTGTACTATTTTGATAGGACTGGAAGTCGGAATGCATGACAGGAACGATCGCCGGATCATAGATCAACCTGCCTTTGTGACCTCCGTATGCAAAGGTTCGGGCAATGCCGATGGCTCCAATGGCATCCAGTCGGTCTGCATCCTGGACCACAGCTCCTTCAATTGACCGAACCCTGGTTTCTGTTCCTACCCCCTGATAAGCAACATCTTCAATCACTTGCAATATGGCCGCGATAACATCTACCTCCATATCCAAATCCAGGAGCCACTTATTGGCCTTGTCCGGAAAATGCGATTGATTTCCTGATATTTTCCAATCATCCAGATCATGCAACAATGCAGCCATTTCAGTAATGAAAGCTTCACTGCCTTCAATTTGCCCGATGTTAACGGCTAAACGGCGCACACGGTCGATATGAAACCAGTCATGCCCACTTCCCTCCGAGGCAAATTCGCGGGCTATAAAATCGGCTGTTTTTTGTATGATTTGAGCTCTATCCATTTACTTCCAAATTTATATTATTTAAGAGATTTTTTCTAACTATTTACAACTATTATTTATCGTTATTTGAACCAAGAATTGTGCTCACCCTAAATTTCATCAATCAACTCTGTCAAAAAAGTTAAAAATTTAATAACTGTTCAATTATTTTTACCTGAATGCAAGATTTATTATCTTTCCTTTGTTATTATTCCGGGTAGGGTACTGTATTAACCTGAGTTCGATATAAAAAAATGAGTGTAAAAAGTAACAAAGTAACAAAGTAACAAAGAGACAAAGTAACAAAGAGACAAAGAGACAAAGTAGCAAAGTGACAAAATGGGGTGAATAGCTTTGGTGCTTTGTTACTTTGGTGCTTTGGTGCTTTGTTACTTTGGTGCTTTGGTACTTTGTGACTTTGGCACTTTGTGACTTTGTGACTTAATATTGAAATAAAACTTATGGGAAGTTTAGAATTCCTGACTATTACTGACATGCTGCAGGCCAGTTTCAAAGACTTTGCCAACAATCAATCATTGGTGTTTGCCGGAGAAAGCGGGAACAGGACTTATGCACAATTGGAAATTGAAGTGAAGAAAGCTGCCCTTCAGCTTCAATCCATTGGAGTTAAGAAGGGTGATAAAGTGGCAATATTGAGCTTAAATATGCCACAATGGGGCATTGCATTTTTTGCAACCAGCATCATTGGAGCCGTGGTGGTACCTATCCTTCCTGATTTTCATCCCAATGAAATAAAAAACATTCTTGATCATGCGGAGGTGACTGTAGTATATGTTTCAGAAACGTTGCGCAATAAATTACAGCCTGCCGCCGGACAAACTATTATCCAAATTGAAACATTCATCCTCCTTTCAGGTACCATCCAAGCGGTATTCGACCAAATGGATGAATCGCAGTTTGTATATGAAAAAATTGAAGAACAGGATTTGGCCTCCATAATTTACACTTCGGGCACAACCGGAAAATCAAAAGGGGTCATGCTAACGCATAAAAATATCGTATGGACGGCCCAGCAATGCTGGATGATTCAGAACATATTCCCCTCCGATCGTTTTCTTTCGGTCCTTCCACTTTCACACACTTTTGAAAATACATTGGTGCTAATTTTCCCTATTAAATACGGTGCTTCAGTACATTACCTTCAAAAACCTCCTGTTGCCTCTGTTCTGCTGGCTGCCTTGAAACAGGTACGTCCCACGATCATGCTGATCGTACCACTGATCATTGAAAAAATATTTAAAACCAGGATATTGCCCCAAATCAATAGTAAATTCACTACCCGACTGTTATACAAGGTTCCTCCATTCAGAAAACTGTTACACAAAGTGGCAGGCAAAAAACTCTATGAAACTTTTGGCGGCCAATTGAAATTCTTTGGGATCGGAGGAGCCAAGCTGGATGACCAGGTAGAACGGTTTCTGATGGAAGCAGGATTTCCCCTGGCCATCGGTTACGGGATGACAGAGTCGTCACCGCTGCTGGCGGGTGCTGGAGTTGGCAAAACCCGGTTTCTTTCAACCGGCCCGGCAATGCCGGGAGTGAAACTTCGCATCGCTCCTACGGACAAAAAAAACGGACAGGGAGAGATTCAGGCAAAAGGTGAAAATGTGATGCTTGGCTACTACAAAGAACCTTCGCTTACGAAAGAAGCATTTACAAAGGACGGATGGCTGAAAACCGGTGATCTTGGCTACTTCGACAAAGACGGGAACCTTTACATCAAGGGTCGGATCAAAAACATGATTGTTGGTGCAAGTGGTGAAAACATCTATCCTGAAGAAATTGAATCGGTGATCAACCGCATGGATTATGTCCTGGAGTCATTGGTGGTGCAACAAAAAGGCCGCTTGGTCGCTTTGGTATACTTGAATATGGAGGAACTGGAAACGAAATATCGGCACATGAAGACCGAAGCCGTTTCGTTTTTAAATGAACGGGCAGAAGAGATACTCAAGGAAATACAGCACAAGGTAAATGAAGAGGTCAATAAATTTTCTAAAATTCAAGGAATTGTTCTGCATCCAATTCCATTTGAAAAAACACCTACGCAGAAAATAAAACGATTCCTCTATTACGCTTAATCTTAAAGCAATATTATTACAGGCGAAGTAGAAAATGCTTATATTTACAAAATCATTGGGGAAATAGACAAAATTGCTCCATTTCGATGAAAAAGCATAAAAGAACAAGGATAGGGCTGTTTGTAAGACTTAATTTTTTAAATTTAAGGTAAATAAACACACGTCGTTATATGTTTATTAAAAACGCAAAAACTGAATATTATTCAGGCTATATCCGGATCAATGAAACTCTTCAAATAGAGGAAATTTCAGGTCATATCAACCAAATTCTCAAGATTGAGAATGTTGATCAAAACGATAGCTTGCTTCACTTAACTGAGGCTTTGAATAAGAATATCCGTGCCTATTTCAAGGAAGAAATTCTGCCTGCCATCACGGCCAGGCGAATCCGACATTTTTTATTTAAACGAAAAAACACAACCGTCACCATTGCCGTTACCCCCATTGCTTCAGGATTAACGATCCTCAGCTTTGAAGAAATGCCTGAGGACCAAAAGTTTGACCAACCGAACCTGCCGGAAAAACTCAAGGAAATTTTCATCCGCATTAATCCTGATTTACAGGTATCCGAAATATCTAAAAACTGTTATCCTAAACTGGGTAAAATTGCCAGCGATATCAAGGGCAAATCAATTGAAGACATTGAATTGTTTGGAGATAAAACAACCCAGATTACGGACCTTATCAACAAAGCATTCCAGGCTCAAAAGAAGCTTGAAGAAGATATTCAGATCAAAAAACTGGATCGCCCGGTTTGGTGGAACATGAATTTCATTCCAGAAACGGATCCTCTCAGCAAGCAACAATCGGTCTTACTGATTCTCAAAAACGTCAACAAGTACAAAAAAATAGAAGAAAAATTACGGGAAAGTGAACAGCGCTTCCAACTTGCCGTTGAAGCGGCCGATCTGGGCATCTGGGATTACCTGATCGGTACAGACAAAACCTTTTATTCCCGGAAATGGAAATTGATTCTGGGCTATTATCCCGATGAACTAGAAGATAAATATTCAATTTGGGAAGAATTACTCCACCCGGAAGACAGAGAAAGGGCGATTCACTTTTTAAATGAATTCATAAATAGCGACCTATATGTTTATGAATCAGAATTTAGAATGAGACACAAGAGTGGCAGATATGTCTGGATAAAGAGCCGTGCTTCGGTCATACGCGATGTCAATGGCAAGGCCATCCGAATGTTTGGAACCCACCGCGACATCACGGAAGAGAAAAAATCGGAAAGTGAATACACCAAACTCAATCAGGCCATCCTTCAAAGTCCCATTGCTGTGATCATTACCGACAAAGAAGGCTACATTGAATTCTTCAATCCCGCTTTTTGCAAAATTACAGGTTGGAATGATCAGGAAATAATTGGCAAAAAACCCAGTATCCTGAAATCGGGATTTCAACCCGACAGCTTTTATGAAAAACTATGGAAAACCATCAGTGCTGGAAACGAATGGCAGGGAGAATTTAAGAACCGCAAAAAGTCAGGTGAGTATTACTGGGAATTGGCCAGTATTTCACCTATCAGGAACAATTTCGGCACGATTACCCATTATGTGAAAATATCAGAAAACATTACCTACCTGAAGAAAATTGAGCGGGACCTGAAAAAAGCAAAACAGGAGGCCGACAGTGCCAACAACTACAAGAACCATTTTTTGGCCAATATGAGCCATGAAATCAGGACGCCCATTAATACGATCATTGGCTTCAGTGAATTAATGAAAAATGAACAGCTGCCGATTCAAAAACGCAATAAATATACCGATATCATTGAAGAAAACAGCCAGGCCTTGCTTCGCCTGATCGACGATATCATTGATGTTTCAAAGATTGAGGCCAACGAACTTAAAATTAAAAAGGAGGCCTGCGCTTTGGGAGAGTTATTCGCCGAGCTCGAAATGACCTATAACAACTTCCTGAAACGCAAGCAAACCCGAAACCTGAAACTGCTTTTTCAACTTCCCGAAGAAGCCCACCATGATGTCATCTTCACGGATCCATACCGCCTGAAGCAAATCTTAAACAATTTGTTTCTCAATGCACTGAAATTTACCGAAACCGGACAAATAGAAATTGGATACAACATCATCAGTGACAACAAATTAAGATTCTTTGTTTCAGATACTGGCACTGGCATCCCCCCTGATCGAATCAAAAATATTTTCAAACGCTTCAATTATACCGAAGATGCCAACAATCCAAGTGGGGATTCCGGACTGGGCTTATCCATTTGTAAAGATTTAGCCTTATTGCTGGGCGGGGATATCAACGTAAAATCCATCGCTGGCGAAGGAAGTGTCTTTTTCTTAACTTTGCCCTACGATAAGATAAAAATTCCGATGGTGCGATCACAAGTCAAAACAAGCACGCAAGGGAAATATGACTTTAGCAATTATACCATCATGGTGGCTGAAGATACTGCCTATAATTATGAGTATCTCAACAGCATCCTTCAAAAGACCGGGGCCAATATTATTTGGGCAAAAGATGGAATTGATGTCCTGACTATTTTCAATACCACCAAGATCGATCTGATCCTGATGGATATTCAGCTGCCTGAAATCAGCGGATATGAAGCCACAACTCAAATCAGGCTGAAGGACCTTAATATTCCAATCATTGCACAAACAGCTTACGCCATGGCGGAAGACAAACAGAAGTGTTATGATTCGGGATGCAATGAAGTGTTGATTAAGCCCATTCGAATGGATGATGTATTAACCACGGTCGCCAAATATCTGCATAAATAATGGTTAATGGTTAATGGTTAAAGAGAATATGTTAAAGGATAAGAGTTTCAAGTTTGCAATAAGGATTGTGAAACTTTATAAATATTTATGTGACGAAAAAAAAGAGTTTGTACTTTCAAAACAAGTTTTGTGCAGTGGTACCTCAGTAGGAGCATTGGTGCGGGAAGCTGAACATGGGGAAAGCAAAGCCGACTTTGTACACAAATTAGCTATAGCCCAAAAAGAAATCAACGAAACAATCTACTGGCTGGAATTAATGTGCGAAACAATTTATATTTCAACCCAAAGAATTGGAAAGCCTTCATCTGGATGCCATAGAAATACTCAAAATGATCACAGCCTCCATCAAAACCGCCAAATTAACCATTAACCACTAATCATTAATCATTAAAATATGCACCTCGACCGGTTTCCCTCCAGATTATTGGAAAATGCAGTGAACGAATTCGCCAAGCTTCCGGGTATTGGACGAAAATCAGCACTTCGATTGGTTTTACACATGCTAAAACAAGAGGTTCATGAAGTGGAAATATTTGCCAACAGTCTGCTGCAGTTGCGCTCCGAGGTAAAACATTGTAAAGTTTGCCACAACATCTCAGATACCGATGTATGCAATATTTGTTCGAACCCTTCACGAAATGCGGCTTTCATCTGCGTGGTGGAAAACATCAAGGATGTGATGGCCATCGAAAACACCCACCAGTTTAGCGGACTATACCATGTACTGGGAGGAATCATCTCTCCCATGGATGGAATTGGCCCCTCCGATCTGGAAGTCGAATCACTGGTAAACCGGGTCAATGAGGGGAGGGTCGAAGAAATTGTCCTGGCCCTCAGCACCACCATGGAAGGAGACACTACCAACTTTTTCATCTACAAAAAGCTGAAGAATTTGAATGTGAAAATTTCAACCCTCGCCCGTGGCGTGTCAATTGGTGATGAACTGGAATATACTGATGAAGTGACCCTTGGAAGATCGATTGTGAACCGGATGAATTTTGAAGATTCGATAATTCAATAATTCCATGAAACTATCAATCGTCATTGTCAATTATAATGTCAAATATTTTCTGGAGCAGTGTCTTTACGCTGCTATAAAAGCGGCCGCAAAGGTAAGTTCCGAGATCATCGTAGTTGACAACGATTCAGTGGATGGCTCCTGCCAGATGGTGACCGAAAAATTTCCCGAGGTTATCCTGATCGCCAACAAGGAAAATGGGGGATTCTCGAAAGCCAACAACCAGGCCATTCGGATTGCAAAAGGCGAATACATTTTATTGCTCAATCCCGATACAGTGGTGGAGGAAGACAGTTTCCTGAAAATTGTTGGATTTATGGACCGAACTCAAGATGCCGGCGGATTGGGGGTCAAAATGATCGATGGAAAGGGTCGTTTTCTACCCGAATCCAAACGTGGCTTGCCCACTCCGGCAGTGGCTTTCTGGAAAATGTTCGGTTTTTCAAGCCTCTTCCCAAGATCCAGACGCTTTGGACGTTATCACCTGGGCTATCTCGACAATGACCAGATTCACCAGGTGGATGTGCTGGCCGGGGCTTTCATGTTACTACGCCGCCAAACGCTCGATAAAGTGGGCCTGCTCGATGAAGACTATTTCATGTATGGAGAGGACATCGACCTTTCGTACCGCATCACCCAGGGCGGATATAAAAACTATTATTTCCCCGAAACAACCATCATCCATTATAAAGGAGAAAGTACCAAAAAGGGAAGTATCAATTACGTGAAAGTGTTTTACAATGCGATGATCATCTTTGCAAAAAAACACTTTTCGAAAGGAAATGCCCGCCAGTATGCCATCCTGATTAACCTGGCCATTTATTTCAGGGCCCTGCTGTCCTTGACCGCACGGTTTCTAAAGTCAGTGATGCTGCCCTTGGCTGATGCCGGGTTCATCTACCTTGGCTTTGCTGTTTTGCTGCCCAACTGGGAGGCTTATAAATTTCAACGGGGCTACTATCCTCCCGAATATTTGCATGTAGCCGTACCCATTTATATCCTGATCTGGATTTGCAGTATCTGGCTCAACGGAGGATACCGGAAGAATATACGATTTGGACGAATCTTCAAAGGAGTGCTCTGGGGTAGCCTTTCGATCCTTGTTTTTTATTCACTCGTGGACGAGAGTATGCGTTATTCAAGGGCGCTGCTGCTTTTGGGTTCAGGATGGGCATTTTTGGCACTCCCTGCCTACCGTTACCTGTTGTACAAACTGCGGATGACTGGCCTGGAACTTGAATTGGACAAACAAAAACGCATCGCAGTGGTGGCTGCGGTGGAGGAATCCAAACGAATTTCAGAACTGATTGCCAATTCAGGATTAAAAATTGACACCGTTGGATTTGTATCACCCGACCATTCAATCCATCAACAATTCTATCTTGGCAATATTCACCAATTGCCCGAAATTATCAGAATCAACAAAATTGACGAACTGATCTTTTCATCGGGAGATATTCCTTCCCAGGAGATTATCCGCATTATGCTAGATTTAAGCGATCTGAATATCGACTATAAAATTGCACCCCCTGAAAGTCTATCAATTATTGGCAGCAACTCCATTTCTACTGCCGGCGATTTATATGTGGTTCACATCAACTCGATTGCCCGGGAGAACAACAAACAAAACAAACGGGCATTTGACCTGGTCATATCCGCCTTGTTGCTCACCTTTTCGCCAGGGTTGATTTGGTTTGCCCATTCTAAACCTGGTTTCTTCCGCAGCATTACAGAAGTCTTCTCGGGAAATAAAAGCTGGGTCGGCTACTGTTCCGGCATTCAGAATCATTTGCCACCAATCAAAAATGGCATCCTCTCCCCCGCTTCTCTTTATCCGAATCCTATTCCGGAAAAAAAGAAAGATGAATTGAACATTGTTTATGCAAAAGATTACCGGTTAATGAACGATCTGGAAATCGTACTGAAAGCCTGGAAAAATATAGGAACCTCATGATCACTAAACTTGAATTTGGGAATATTCGATTTAGGGCCTTGGAACCCGATGACATCGATTTGTTGTACGCCTGGGAAAATGATGCTGAAATATGGGAAGTGAGCAATACTTTTGAGCCATTCTCAAAGTACATCCTGGCAAAATACATCAAGGAATCACAGCACGATATATACGAAAGCAAGCAGGTGCGAATGATTATTGAAACACTCAAAGGGAAAGCTGTCGGAGCCATTGACCTGTTCGATTTCGACCCCTTTCATGTCAGGGCTGGTGTCGGCATTCTGATTCATGATAAAAAAGACCGCAATCAGGGTTATGCCAGTGATGCCCTGCAACTACTTTGCTCCTATGCCACCAATCATCTGCGCTTGCATCAGTTGTTTGCCAATATTTCGGTGGATAACCTGGTAAGTATTCAGTTATTCAAGAAAAATGGCTTTGAACTGACGGGTACAAAAAAAGATTGGCGCAGAACGATGGATGGCTGGAAATCAGAACTGTTTTTCCAGAAAATACTAATCTCCTGAATTCGATCACAGGAATTACTCCTTGATTGACAATATTGATCACCTTCCCATTTACAGATATTTCTGTTCAGAAGTTATCGAAGTTATTGCAAATTTAATAGCTTGCAATAACTTCAATAACTTCAATAACTTCAATAACTTTCTCAAAATACCTTAGATTATCGTGGATTCCCTTTTTAGTTCCTCCTATTTCTTTACAATTTTACAGCTTCCAGCCACAGTGCCATCCAACCTGAGTTGAATAAAATAAATTCCAACAGATAAGCGGGCAACCGTCTCAGCATCCAGTTGATAACTATTGGAAGTGTGATTCAGTGCACTTATATTGATCGATTTAATCTTTTCACCCAAAGCATTGAATATGTCAAGTGTCTTGTCCTTGTTCAAATCGGTCTTGTCTAAATAGATGAGCAGTGTAATCTGATTCACAAATGGATTTGGGAAAGCTGATTGTATTTTTGATGCAAAGGTTTCTTGTTTCACATCCATTACTTCGGTCGCCATTCCAGTTGCTCCGTAACTGTTACCGATTGCCAGGTTTGAAACCCCCTCAGGCATTGGATTGGGCATCACCACGGTTGTTACCTCTCCATCTACATTTCTTACAATCGAATCAACTGCAATGAAAGAGGTATACTCGGTAACCATGTTATATTTCAGTCCCAGTTCAATGATACTGGCCTTAGTCTCCGGTGAATCCGCACCCGCACTGTAGTCACTTAACTGTTGCAACCGTTGCCTTGCCCATAAATAACTCAGTGCCTTATTTTTCACTGAAGGCGTGAAGTCGCTAAACATCAATGTCTTTGAATAAGGCAGATTGTTCCCTGAAATACCCTCCAGGGTCAATGATCCTTGCAAGGGCTTTACCCATTTACCAAAGAGCAGTACAGGACGTTCTGAAAAGACATCAGGAATGCTTAGAGGCTCTATGTCAGAAACAGAAATGTCATTGAAACTGGTCTTTATTTTGGTTAAAACAGGGCTTGCCACATACCGCCTGAATAATGCCGCCTTTTGACTGGCATCACTTTCTTTCAAAACGACAAAGGGTTCTCCCATACCGGCATGAGCCATGCCTTCGATGATGTAACGATTTACATCCTGTCCTATTCCGAAGGCAAAGAAATTGGCCTTGTTCAAATTGTTACGTATCAAATCAAATGCCTGCTTTTCAACCGTTACATACCCATCGGTTGCGATCAATAGTATCCTGGAGAACTGGTTGTCTGCAGGATAAGAGATCGCTTTCTGGAGTGCAGGTAAAAGTTCTGTCCCGCCAGAGCCCTGAAGTGTACTTATAAAATCGAGGGCCTTTTCAACATTTTCAGGCGATGCTATTCTGGATTCATCAAATAAGAAGTTGGATCCCCCTGCAAAGCAAAGGATATTGAATTTTTCCTGTTGCTTCAACCCTCTGATAATTTCAGACGTCAGCTTTTTGGAGGTTTCAAGTGGAAAACCATACATGGAACCGGAGACATCCAGGATAAAAATGTATTCCCTTAAATTAATATCTTCAGTGGTGGGTGATACCGGAGGTTGAATCATCGATAAAAAGAAATTCTCGTCTTTGCCTTCATACAGCAGCATTCCAGCCTTGTTCTTTTCACCGGACAAGACATAGTCCAATACGAAATCCCTGTTTCCTGAAATTGAATCGCTTTCAGGCAGTTTACATTCAGCCAAAGTCTCATTCAGGTAATTGATCTCCAGGCTTTCATGTGAAGGGCTATGAATGGCTGAAACGGGCATTCCCCCATCCAACTGAACGTTTATATTGAAAATGCTTTTGGGAGCCTCCCCTTGATGCGTATAGGGTATCTCAACCCAGGTACTGTCCTTTGCCTCAGAGGTTGAGGGACTAAAATACCGGGGTCCAACCACCGTTGGATAAACAAATTCATAAATACCTTCCACGGGGGTAATCAGCTCGGTGTATTGCAGCACAACGTCAATGGTATCACCGGGCATGATGTTCCCAACCCTCATCTGCAATACATTGGGTCGTTCCTGTTCAAGCAAGGTAGCTGTATAACCATGACTGACAGCTTCTTCATACTCGTGTTGAGCCTGTTCCTTTTCTTTGATCACCGCTGTCAGTATCCGCTCACCGATGATCATCTTCAAATTATAGACCGCTGCCTTTGTGGAAGCCGGAAAAATATATTTTGATTCGATGGGTGAGCCTCCAGCATTTTTATAGCGCTGCCGAATAGTCACATCAGCAATGACCCCGATGATAGAAACGTCCACCTTGGTCGAAAGCAATGGGAGTTGTTCAATGGTTGAATCCTTGCATTCGACATAAAAGAATGGAGAGATGGTACGATCCTCCTGGGTGGCTTCCTGGGCCGCCAATTTAGCCTGGTTTAAAAGAAGTGTAATTACTAACAATAAAATGAATAAGGTAAATTGCCGGGCATTTTGAAGCTTAGGTTTCATGTCAGTGATTTTTGATTAAAGGTAGCATTTTTATTGATTAGTCGGTGCATTTATTTATTAACAAGATGAGATAGAGGACAAAAAGGTTGCGTCTGATAATTATTAACGTGAGTTCGAAACATGTTCTTTGAAAGTCACAAAGCACCAAAGTGCCTAATCTATTCACCATTTTGTTACTTTGCTACTTTGCTACTTTGTTACTTTGTTACTTTGCTACTTTGTCTCTGGTAGAGGATAAAAAAATAACTTTTCCAAAGTTTTAAGCTTTGGAAAAGTTATACCATCAGATCTATCGATCGGCTCTTTTAAATACCTGCGACTACTACCCCATCAAATACGAGGCTGGGTAACCTTGCTGAACTGTAAATCCAGGGATCGTTTCCCACTTCAACCAGTTTATTCCAGAATTTAAGGTGGTTGTCCGCCATGTTCATTTCAGCAATATTCTGGACAAACTGACCTTTATCGAAAAGCCTGCCAATCACACCTATTGAAAAATCACCGGTGGTGGAATTGGAATTCCCCCCAATAAAATCAGTAATGAGAATACAACGCCCCAGATCCTTAATAATATCATCAACGCTTCGGGTTCCCGGTGGGATGATCAGGTTGGAGATTGATCCAGATGTAGGTTCCCATCCCAATTTTCGGCTGTAGTACCAATCTACCAGGAAATCATCGAGTATACCGTCGGTAATCAGATTTCGTTTTTTAGCCGCAAAGCCATCATAGTCATAATATCTTGACCCAAGTGCCCTGGGGAGAAATGGGTTATCCTGAATCGTTAAAAGTTTACTGGCGACCATTTGTCCCTTTTTATCAGCCAAAAATGAACGCTTTTGCTGGATATTGCCTGCTGACATAGGTCCCAGAAGATCACCCAGCACTCTGCCAACACCCCTGTTTTCGATGATCACGGGGATCGTTTCAGTTCCAACCTTTTTACCACCCATCAAGTCCAGTGTTCTCCTTGCGGCTAAATTGCCCACTTCCTCCGGTGAAGGAAGATCCCCCCGATAACGGCAACCAACCCAATGATAGCCGGCAGGACGACGGTCACCTTCATCCTGGGCAGTCATCGTTGCGCCCATCCAGCATTGTGTTGTACGGTTTGATCCAGTAAAACCATTGCTCGATTTTACAAATTCCTCATAAGTTTCATCATATTCACCCGCTTCAACCGAGATCACCTTGCTGCCACCCTGTTTCAGGCAGGCATCTTCTACCGTCTTTGCCATTTGATGGCGTTCTTCAGGGCTTAAGCTCTCCTGGGTTGGATCGGCCAACTGAAGGTCGTTGCGTATACTTCGGGCATAATACTTTGGATCGGGAAGGGTCCGAAAAGGATCTTCCTCCATGATTTTGGCACTCTCCACTACATCCGTGATGAAACCAGCAAGGGTTGACTTGCGGTAATCGGGTGTAGACTGACTGGCAAACCGGTTATTGATAAAGACCTGTAGATTCAGGTCCCTGGTGGTGGCTTCTTTGATCACCTCCGGTTGACGATTACGGTAGTTGATCTCTACAAACCGTCTTTTGGAGAGGTTCACTTTACAATCTTTTGCTCCCGCTTTTTTAGTCTGGTCGATGACCCATTCGGCCAAGTCCTGAAATTCCTGCTGTTGATCCTTTTCATTTTTCATAACTGCACCCCTTTCTGCTGGGTACCCCCAACTGTGAGTGATTTAACTAAACAAGTTGGCAATCCGAATCCAACAGGAACACCCTGTCCGTTCTTGCCACATTGACCGGCACCTCCATGGTACATCTGAAGATTGTTAGCCGCCATCACAATATTGGTGAGCATTTTAGGTCCGTTACCCATGATATTTACATCTTTGATCGGAGCGCCCAACTTCCCGTTTTCAATCAATCGACCTTGTGAAACATAGAAAGCAAAATCACCTTCCCCGATTTTCACTTGTCCGTTACTCACATCTTCCACATAAATGCCGTTACCAGCCTGCCTGATTATATCATCTGCACTGGCCGTTCCGCCAAGCATGAAAGTGTTGCGCATCCGTGGCATCGGGTAATTCTGAAAGTCCTGCCTGCGTCCATTGCCAGTGGATTCAACCCCATAATGTTTGGCAGATATTTTGTCGTGCAGGTAACTGGTGAGGATGCCATTTTCAACCAATACGGTTTTTTTACCTGGCGTTCCTTCATCATCCATGTTGATACTGCCGGCAAGGTTCATATTGGTGCCATCATCGATGATGGTGACAAATGGTTCAGCCACTTTTTTGCCAATCATGTTGCTGAAGGTAGAGATTTTCTTGCGGTTGAAATCGGCTTCCATCCCATGGCCAATGGCTTCATGCAACAGGATGCCCGTTACACCAGGACCAAGCACTACGGGCATTTCTCCTGCCGGGGGTTGAATGGCATCAAACAGTTTCAACGCATTGTTGACTGCTTTGGTTGATACCTCAGTGATCACCTCATCGGTATAGAAGGGGAAATCACGGCGTCCGCCAAGGTTGTAGAAGGATTGTTCGCGTTTGCCGTTTCTTTCTGCAACCACTGAAGCGTAAATAAATCCTGAAGGGATCAAATCTTCGGCCATCACCCCATCACTGGTGGCTATCAATACCCGTTTTGCAGAACTCTGAAATCCTGCATTTACCTTGATAATTTCAGCCGATAGATCAAAACACTTTTGATTAATGCTTTGCACCAATGGAAGTTTGGATTTAGCAGGAATACCGTTAAAATCAAGTGCAACAGGATAGTAGTTCCCCGGTTTAAGATGATTGAATGAAGTGACTACCGGCGTAGCATTCATGTTGCACAAGGTCGAAGCAGTTGAAGCCGCCGACAACATGGATGCTTCAGTGAGTTCCTGGGTAAAACCGTAACCAATCTGATCGCCTTTCACCGTTCGGATTCCAACACCAAGGGAAATATTGCCATACGATTGGTTCACTTTACCATCTTCGAGTCCGAGGTAATTTGACACAGAATACTCGAAATACAGGTCGGCAAAATCGCCGCCTTTTGATAGGGCTTTTGCCAGAAGTTTCTGGCAGAGGGTTTCGTCAATCCCGAATTCTTTAAGGAAGTAGTTGCCGGAGGCTTGATCCTTGAGCAACATGCTGGCTTCCAGTTCGGGAAGAATGAGCATGGCACCGCCTAACAAGGCCGTGTTCTGAATGAATTTTCTTCTCGATAAGAGTTTCATTTTAAGTGATTTGTAAATTAGATTTATAGTTTGATGAACATTTCAGAAAAATATCATGGAAACCAACTATTGAGTAAATCCAATTTGAAGAATCAATCTTATTCCCCTTAAAAATCTTCCCTGATTCAATATTGTGATTTAATGGTAAAAGGTGTTCGGAATAGCTATATAAAATTAAAACAATTATTTTAAAATTTTGACATTCTAGCTTTAAGAATTACACAATCAGTGCTTTAAAATCATTAAATAAAAAGAAAGATCTGTTGTTTCAGAAACGATACAGCGGAAGCATTAACTCTCCCTTTTCCCATGTAGCAAAAGATTGACAGCATCATGGAGGGAGCCAGCACGAATTACTTCACCCGAGTTGACAAAGAAGATTTCATCTGCATTTTCGATTGTATTGAGCCTATGCGCGATGATGACTCGTGTGGTAGTGGCAGGTAACTTTTGCAGGATACTTTCCAGCAGTTGTTCTGTAATGGTATCGATGTTAGCAGTCGCCTCATCGAGGATCAGCAGTTCGGGTTTGCGCAGTACCGACCGCATAAAGGCGATCAATTGTTTCTGTCCCAGGCTGATGCCATCTCCTGTGGCCTGAACCTTTGTATCGAGTCCTTCATCAAAGCGGCTAAGCAGGGTTTCAAGTCCCGATTCTTCGATGATCTGTGCAAAGGCTTCGTTCGACAAGTTCTTGTATTCAGCATTGCCGTACAGGATGTTTTCACGCACGGTGCCAGTAAACAGAAATGGTTCCTGGAGTATAAACCCCACTTTTCTGGTCCGCTCCTGAGGGGTGTACGACCGGATATCTTTCCCATCGAGCAATACCAATCCCTTGGTGGCATCATACAGCCTGGCGATGAGTGAAGCGGTGGTGGTTTTTCCGCCACCTGTAGGGCCTACAAATGCATAGGTTTTTCCGCGTTCCAGATCAAAACTGATTTGATGCAGCACTTCTTTCCCATTGGGATAGGTAAACGAGACATCCCTGAATGAAAGGTAGGACGACGATGAATCGATGGTCTTATCTTCTGTGACCACAAGGTTGGTGTCGAGTGAAAGGATCTGTGAAATACGGTCCCAACCTGCCATGGCAATTTGAAAGCTGGCCCAAAGTGCGGCTAATTGTCGCAGTGGATGATAAAAGTTATTGATGTAGGCCAGAAATCCAATGAGCAGACCAATGGAAAAACTGCCCTTCATGATCAGGTAAATACCAAAAGAAAGAACGATCAACTGACCGAAATTGGCCGACAACCCGTAAACAGGGGTGAAAATATTATTGGCCAAACCGGCACTGACCGAGGAGGTATAGTTCTTTTGGTTGGCTTCATCGAAACGTTTACGGAAATAATCACGCCTGTTAAAGGCAACGATGACCTTGAAGTTATTGAGACTTTCCTGAATTTCGGCGCTCAATTCACCTACGTTTTTCAGGTTGGCGGCATTCTTGCCTTTCACCCATGGCGAAATAGCCTTGGTAAATATCCAGATCACCAAGGCAGGCAGCAGTGCTGCAGATCCCAGTTCAGGATTGATGCTCAACAGGAAAACACCGGCACCCATCATGGTGAAAATGCTGCTGATAAACTGCATAAGTGATTGGGAGAAGAAGGTGTTTAACTTATCGGTATCGTTGTTGATACGCGAGATAAGATCCCCTGCTTTGTTTTGGTTGAAAAAGTCAACAGGCAGTTCCTGCAGCTTATTGAATACCGCATTGCGCAAACTGAACAGCATGCGTTGACCAACACCACCCATCATGATCATTTGCAGGTAATTGGTAACAAAAGCAATCATATACATGACCAGTAAAATACCTGAGAATAGAATTACTCCATGATATTGCTTTGTTTGAATATAGGTATCGATCGTATGACCAATCAGGTAGGGTCCGAGCAGGCTCAGGCCCGCATTGACCAAAATGATTACCATCGCCCAGGTGATGGTTCTTTTTTCTTCCTGGATCAGGCCGATCAACTCTTTAAGTGCCGCCAGGGTCGATTTTTTCTGCTCCTTTGCACCAAACAGGTCGTTGAGGTTATAGTTCATAGTGGCTGGTGCTTCTTTGTGAATTAGAGATCTGAACGTATTCAGTGCAGGTTTCCATTAACTCCTGATGAGTTCCTTTGGCAATCACTTCGCCTTCCATGAGCAGGATAATCTGCTCGAAATGTTTTACTGATGCGATCTTTTGTGTAATGGAAAGAAGGGTCAGGTTTGGATAATGGATTTGAAGATTATCCAGAATCTTCAATTCCGTATTACGATCCACACGGGATGTAAAATCATCGAGTAAAAGAATCTGGGGATTGATGGCCAGAGCGCGGGCAAGCATGATCCGTTGCTTCTGTCCTCCCGAAAGGTTGGTTCCCCGTTCAGAAACAATGGTATCCAGCTTATCGGGAAGTGCATCTACAAAGTCCATCAGTTCGGCTGTAGTAATGGCTTTTTTAAGGGATTCATCAGTAACTTTGTCGCTGAAGGCAATATTTTCGCGAAGGCTCATGTTAAAAATAACACTGTCCTGAAGTACAAAGCCTACCTGGCTGCGAAATGAATCCTTGTCGTAACTTTCAACGTTTTCACCGTCAAACAGGATGGCACCACTATCGGGTTTCACTAAGTCGGTCAGCAGGTTGAGCAACTGACTTTTCCCTGCAGCCGTTGGGCCGATGATGGCTACTTGCGTACCTCCAATGACAGAAAAAGAAATATTTTTCAATATGGGTTTTTGTCCATACGATAGCGACACATCCACCAATTCGATATGGCCCTTCAAGGATGCCTTCCGAGTTCCTGGTTCGGGGATTTCAGGAGCTTCCAGTACATCGTTGATGCGCGCATAGGACGCAGAGGCCTGTGCGATAATATTGCTCATGAACCCGATCATCAGGATGGGGAAAATAAGCAGTCCCAAATAACTGTTGAAGGCGGCAAAGTCGCCCAAGCTCATACTTCCGGTAATTACAAAATGACCACCCAACATCAGGATGGTAATCATGGCAAGGTTCGATGTAAAGGTGACAATGGGAATCAGGGCAGCAAACAGCCGCAGGATACCAAGCCCAAGGTCGCGTGCATCGGTATTGGCTTCAAGGAATTTATGATATTCCGATTGCTGCGAATTAAGCACACGGATGATGGCTGAACCCATGATACTCTCATTGATGACCTTGTTGAGCCAATCGATGATTTCGCGGCTTCGCTTGAATAAAACCTTCACCTTTCGCAGAACAATAAAAAATGTGCCCCCAATAATAGGAATGATGGCAATAATGGGCACTGCCAGTTTGTAGTTGATCGTAATCAGCAGTACGCTTGTTCCGATGATCATGAAGACCGATGAAAAAATAGTAACTACGGCCATGGACACAAACATCTTGATGGAATCGATATCCGAGGTCAGGTGTGTCAATAACTTTGATGGGTTGGTTTTAAGAATGTAGCCATAGCTTTGCCGGGAGATCTTGTCGGACAGACGGGTGCGCAATTCACGTGCTACCTTCTCAGAGGCATACGTTTGTACGATACTTTGCAAATAGGTAAAAATAAAAATGACCAGCGATGCAATTAAAAACTTCAGCACAACGGTCTTTAATACGAAATGGCCGCCGGTAAAGTCATCAATAGCGTGGGAAATGATTTTGGGCAGCAATAAATTGACTCCATTACTCACCAGGGCAAATACCACCAGAAAGGTGACCATCCCTGAATAAGGTTTGAGTAAACTAAATACACTTGGCTTGGATCTCTTCTCCGAGGAATCCTTAATTTTTGATTGACTCATTCAAACGATTAATCATGTAATACTAACTACAAAGAAAGGGCAAAAGAGTTTAGTTTTTATATATTATATGCGGATTAAGGAAATTTATGAAAAAGAAGTCTCATACAAACAAATACGAAGGCACGAGTGACGAATTAAACAGGTATTATCAGTTAAACTTCGTGGCTTGTACCTTCGTTTTCAGCATGACTTTTCAATAAGTATCAGGCTTCCTTTGCCTTTCCCTCCTCAGGGCTGCGACGCATCCATGGTGGACGGTGCATGTGGATATGATCGCGAAACTGTTCACGTTCTTCAGGGCTCATTTTTTCCCATTTCTCATGCATGTCCCTTCTGCAATGATGGCCATGTCCGCGTCCATGTCCTCCAAAACCACCCAAAAGAAGCCGTGACAGGA
Organism: Prolixibacteraceae bacterium; assembly: GCA_036504555.1. Lineage (GTDB taxonomy): Bacteria > Bacteroidota > Bacteroidia > Bacteroidales > Prolixibacteraceae > Aquipluma. Next base: position 37,923 of record DASXUZ010000065.1, read on the forward strand.
TCAGTAATCCTACCGTCTGCCAAAAAGTAATGGCAGGCAGGTGAAACAACAGGGGCATCAGCCAGTTCCACAAATGCATGGTGATCAATCCAAAAGCTATAAAGGCAAGTATTATAAGGGGTATAAATAAATACCACCTTCTTCTATAAACTGTTTTCATGTATTAAATTATTAAAAGTTGATTAATTCGTCATAGATAAGCAGCATTCGTTCACGCAGGTATAAAACGGCATATCGTTTTCGGGAAATGAGCGTATTGACAGCCACTCCGGTTTGCTCTGAAATAGCTTTAAAGGAGAGACCCTTCATTTCCGTCAGTTCAAAAACCTGCCTCTGTTCCTCTGGAAGCTCGTTCAATGCTTTGTCGAGTTCAGTCCAAACCAGCGAACGCAGATAATCGGTTTCGGGTGTACTTCCATTGTCAAACATCAGGTCGTTCAATTCAGCAAACAAACTTTCGCCGTCGGTTTCTGACAAATACTCAGGCATCGGCTCTGGTTTCTTCTTACGGTAGAGATCGGTAATCCGATTGCGGGCAACTGTATAGAGCCAGGCTGACATCTGATCAATGGGTTTCATCAAACGGTCGGCATCTACCAATTGAAAATAGACTTCCTGCAGAATATCGTCGGCATCTTCGGTGCTACGCACACGCTTGCGGATAAAGCCCTGCAAACGGCTACCGTAATTCTTGATGATGTCACCTATATTCAGTTTTTCCTTCACGTTTGTTTGTATCCATGTAACGGGCAATTCGCCTGCCAGCGGATCTAAAACCTCTATTCCAATCATTTTGTTTTCCAGTTGAACGACTATTGAATTTTACCAGAATATCCAGGGTCTGTATACCAACCCGTCGATTCTTTCAAATCCAATTGTGCAGCTTATATGGAGGTAGACGAATGAGGCAAAAGAATATTTTAAATGATTGGTATTTTATCTCTCTTTATTTACAAAACTGCAAATATTTATTTGGAATACTTCATCTGTTTTGGCCCTTTATCGGAAATAAAAATCACGGGTCTCGGGCTGAAGTTCCAAATTTATATTATTTCTACCAAAAGTGACATTTCATCCGTAATACGACAATACCGACAAAACAAGCATAAAATTTAAAAACAAATAAAATATGCGAACTTGCAGAACGTGCGGAAACAAAAATCAGGACGAGTCAATTTGCCAAGAGCTAATACAGTGATCGTCTGATGGTTGAAATTTAGCGGGTCACACAAAGGCATTTTGCATTATGCGTTATCTGAATAAGTCCCCAAAAATATATATTTTCTACTTTCAGCCCTTTCGTTTTCTCGTTAAATCCAGCAATCCATTGATAATTGTAAGTGGAAAAGCAAGATCATAGGAATTAATAAAAACATGAGCTTTCATGCTACTTAAACAAGTTTAGGAACTCATCCAGCTCCATATCCAAGTCTTCCCTGATAATTTTACGTAACAATCCTTTTGGAAGATCTTCATTTTTATGCACTGGAATAGTAGTAATCCGGCCATCGGGATGTTTAAGCCGGTAATGGGATCCATTGATGCGTACAACAATAAATCCAAGTATTTGAAGGAGTTTGATAAAATCTTTTCCTGAAATAACTGGCAGTTGGGGCATAAGTTAACCTTTAAACAGCAGTCGCTTTTATAGTCACCTGCATTTCCCTGAAACCCACAAAACGGTTGATCTCAGAAACTTTATCTTTTTCTTCAGCCATGCAAATATCAATGACCTCCTTAATGTTTTCCAATGCTTCATCAATCGTTTTGCCATAAGAATGGCAACCTTTGAAAACAGGGCAACTGACAATGTAAACATTGTCTTCGTCCTGCTCAATGACGATTGGAAGGTGTAATATTTTTTCTTCTTTCTTCATATTAATTTCTTAAGCTACTGTTATTCATGCCTGTTTTTCAAAAATAAATATATACCTATGCTGCATTCATTTTCTATGAAATTGGCTATTATTCTTCCAAATAATGAATTTACAATGTAAAGGTAACAAAAAAGATCTGCAAAAATTCATAAATTTGAATACAGGTACAGGCTTAAAACAACAGACGAATCGAAGGACAGTGCCAGTTTCAACGTTTTCAGCCCTTTCGTTTTCTGGTTAAATCCAGCAATCCATTGATTATTGTAAGCGGATGAGCAGGGTTGCCGGGGATATAAAGATCGACAGGATATTTATCCAGGAAACTGCGGTCTAAGGCAGAGCTGCCTGAATGAATCCCTCCACTGATGGCATCCGTTCCCACGAGTACGATGATTTTAGGCTCAGGTACCGCATCGTAACAAATCTGAAGGGGTTCAGCCATGTTTTCAGTGATCGGTCCAGTAATGACAATCCCGTCGGCATGACGGGGCGAGGCCACAAATTCAATCCCATAACGTCCCATGTCGAACTGGACATTGTTGGCCGCATTCAACTCCCACTCACAGCTGTTATCGCCTCCTGCGCTCACCTGCCTAAGCTTTAATGAACTGCCAAAGACACGGTGAATTTCGCTTCTGACGGTTTCAGGGTTCACTTCCACAAGCCCTTTCTCGCCTTCTTTGACGATCAGCCGTTCGCGTTCATTGGTGGCTATTTTATAGTCGCTTGTAAATTGGATCTTTTGGGGAAACCGTTTGGCGCATTCACCACAGAAAGTACACTTGCCCAAATCAATGCTCACTGGATTTGCTGAAATGGCATCCACAGGACACAAATTGACTAACTCAGCTTCATTCACCTTTTCAGCACTGATAACAGGACGTCCCCTGAATATACCTGGAACTTTGACATTGGCCGTATCCCGAATAAATTGCTTGCCTTGGTGAAGGACTATTTTTAAGTTATTGAACATGTTGCTTCTGTTTTAAAATTACAAATCATGGCCTGAATACGACAAGCTAAAACTCTTGTTACAAATCGGGAAATCAGAAATCTCGTTGTTGCGTACAGCCAGAGCCAATGCTAGCCAATTATGGAAAGAGGGATCCTTCACTTTATAGAGGATCAACTCACCATCGTTATCTGTGATGGCGCAATGGCAGATCTCTCCCCTCCATCCTTCCACCATTGAAAGTACAAAAGAATTCGGTGCAGGACTACCAACCACAGGTTCCTTCTCAATGAATTCAGGAACATTTTCAATCAAATTCCTGATATATCCCATTGACTGCATGACTTCCTGCCTGCGTATTTGTACGCGTGAATACACATCACCATGATGCTTGATAATAGGGATGTGGGTAATTTCAGGATAAAGGCTGTAGGGATGCGAGGAACGAATATCGCGGCTTAATCCACTCATTCGGGCAGCCATTCCAACGGTACCGATCGACAATACATCGACCTGCGAAACGACCCCTGTCCGTTCAAACCGTGAAAGGGCACTGGGCAACTGAAACAATTCCTTGTTCATTTCCACGAAATCTGGCTCAAACAGGTCAAATATCTGTGGTATTCGTTTTGCCAATGCCGGCGTCAGTGGGAATTGGTTACGATCAGGCCTTATCAATCCTTTCGACAAGCGGTTCCCACACCATTCCTGCATGAAATTGACCAGCGGGGTGCGTAAACGGCCAAAGACAGAATTCCCCAGCTGATAAGCGATGTCGGCACAAACTGCACTTAAATCGCCGGTGTGATTGGCCATGCGTTCCCACTCCAATGCAAGAGTCCGCGAAAATTCTATGTCGCGTGAAGGATGGATTCCACAAAGGCTCTCCCAAACATGCGAAAAGGTAGTTGTATGTCCCACAACAGTATCACCTGCAATGGATTCGGCAATGGTTGAACGCTGCAACAGTTTTTTCTTTACCAGGAATTGCTGCTCTAATCCCCTGTGCTGGTAGCCCAATTGAATTTCAAGATGCAGAATTTGTTCTCCATTGCAGATAAACCGAAAGTGGCCAGGTTCAATAATTCCAGCATGAATAGGACCAACAGCCACCTCGTGCAACTCATCGCTGTTGATTGAATAAAATGGATAGTTGGCGATGGTCTTTGATTGATCGTACCGGTTTTTGGCATACCTAACTGGTTTTAGCCAAGGATGATCCGTGTAGCCAAGGCCGAAATTCTCATGTATTTCGCGTTCAAATTTCTCGAAGCAGAAATGCCGGGCAGTAAATGAATCAAGGGTTTCGGATGATTTTACCAAACAGGACGACACATAGATTGTATGTGTACTGTCATCAGCAATACAACAAATCAGTTTGAGGTGATTTTCCACCCGATAACCAAAATAATTCACACAATGCCTCTCGGGAGAATCAATAATAAAACCAGTATTCAAACCGATAAATTCCTCGTACTTCACTTCAGGAATATCGGTCACCAGAATGGTTTGATTGTTTAATATCGTTGTATAGTTCATCTTATTCTAATTTTATAGCAACTTGACACTTTCCCTGATCAAGTCCACAAATATCAGGGGAGGATTTAATCCCAGCCAAACGGCGGCAAATAGCAATATGTATTGAGTCAATGATTCCCATGGACTGATCTTTGGAACATGACTGTCATCAAATCCGACCACCGGAGTAAACAATATCTTGAAGGTATTTTTTGCAAAGGCCCAAATGATGATGGTTAAAAGTAAAAGGACCAGCAACAAAACAAAAATATACTTCCCTTCGAAAAGAGCCCTGAAAATCATGAATTCACTTACAAATAATCCTGATGGAGGCATGGCAGTTGCACTTATAAATGCAATCAATAAAACAATGGCGCCCGTAGGATTGTATTTAAAATAATTACCCACGTAGGCGACGCTTTTACTTTGAAAAACACGGTACAACTGGTTGAACTGGAAAAACAAGCTTGATTTAACCAATGCATGTAAAACAAGGTGAAGGATCGCAGCATAATAACCAATGCCGCCGGCAGCGACTCCCAACATCACCAATCCCATGTGTTCGATACTCGAATATGCAAACATGCGCTTGATATTGATCACCTTAGTCATATATACAGTAGCCACAAATATGGATAGTACAGCCGAAACAAAAATGACTATGTTGGCCCAATGGTGCAATTGGGTGTGAGCAATTACCGTATAGAACCTGAAAATACCAATAAATCCCATATTCATCAAGGCACTTGACAATAAAGCGCCAGCGGGTGCAGGGGCTTTGTCTTTGGCATCGACCCCGGCGGTATACATGGGTACTAATCCGAGCTTGGCAGTAAAACCGGTAAATATAAACAAGAAAGCAAGTCTCAGCCAGAAAGGATTTAACTGATCACTCCTGGCCATTAAGTTGACATACGACAAATCGCTGGAACCCGTTCCCTGGAGTGAAAGACTGAGGAACAGTATGCCGATAAATACAAAGGTGATGCTGATGGCACAAATAAAGACATATTTCCAGGTACCTTCAAGCGCCAACTTGTTGCGGTGATGATAGATCAAGGCAGAGGCGCTCAGGGTTGTCAATTCAGTAAAAATCCAGACAACGGCAATGTGATTGGCCAGGTAGGCAGCTCCAATAGAAGTAATCAGTAAAACAAGCGCTGCAAAATACACACTCCTCGATTGCGGGGCTTCCTCATGACGGCTGATGTACAAATAGCTGTGCATCAATGCCGGAAGGCTCACGACGGTTAAGGTAACAAGGAATAAAATGCCCAACGCATCTGAAGTAAAATACCCCAAATCCGTCCCTTTGTAATTCGAACATTGGTAGATGGTGAAAGTGCATTGCAATAACCCAAAGAGGATTATCAACACATTATTAATCATTTTATTCCGATTTGCAAAAATCAAACCAGCTATAAGAATGCCTCCTGTCAAATAAATTCCTGTCATGTAATCTTATATTAGTAATCCTTCAAATTGCTTAACTGGTCAACATCTACATCGTTGAAAATGTCACCGATCTTATTCAGAAATATTCCCAAAATCAAAACGCTCGCAAAAATATCGAGCATCACCCCCAGGTTTACCAGCATGGGCATTTCATTCCCAACGGCCAGCGACAATACAAAAACCCCATTTTCAATGATCAGGTATCCCATGACATGGGTGATGATTTTTTTGCGGGTCGCAATGAAATACAATCCCGTAAAGAGGGTTGAGAGTGCTACAATGAAAAATATCTTGTCCAGGTGATCATCCTTGACAGAATTGGCCAATAGAATCGTAACGATAATAATGATGGTCGTAATAACCAGGGAAAGGAAATTAGGAATGTAAGGCTCCGCTTCGCGGGTAATGTTGTTGCGTTTGATCAGATAATCAAGAAACAAGGGCACAGCAATTGCTTTAAAAACGATCGTCTCCAGCAAAATGAGCACCAGGTTTAATGTATTGATCTCCTGCAATTGCATAAAAGTTACCCCAAATAGTATAAATCCCTGAAGAGACAATACCTTCACGTAAGTGATGATCCGATTGGCGATGGATACATACAAAAGGGTGATGATGAAAACTATCAAAAGTACGTTTATCATTTTCTTGAATATTAAACAAATTTTCCCAGTACAAGCAATACACCTAAAAAGATCAGCAGGCTCACGGATGAGAGTGCAAAAATAAACTGCGGGTTATGGCTCATCCTGAACCTTGCCATGAACGATTCGATCAATCCCACGGACACTGCAAAAGCAAACTGGATAAATATGAAAACTGGAATTGCCCAGGCCATGGATAAGCTGCCAATATACAAATTGGCGATCAGGGTTCCATACATGGCAAATTTCAGGTATCCCGACGAAAGAATCAATCCTAAATCGAAGCCGCTATTGTCGAGTATCATTACTTCATGCACCATGGTCAATTCAAGGTGTGTCTTGGGATCATCGATCGGCATTCGGCTATTTTCGATCATGGCGATCATCACCAGAACAAAAGTGGCCATGATTCCCAGCGCATACGTAATATAAGATCCCAGATGCAAGGTCGAGAAGATTTCAAAGAAGGAAGTATAACCTGTCAGCAAGGCAAATGAGCCCATCAAGATAAAAAATGCAGGCTCAGCGAACATCGAATACAATGCTTCCCGGCTAGCCCCCATCCCTTCGAAACTACTCCCTGTATCCATGGCTGAAATAATGCTGAAAAATTTACCCAATGCCAATACATAGGCGAAAAAGATAAAGTCACCATCGAAACTAATAATTCCTTTGGCCGAGCCAAATGGAACCACCAATATGGCCATCACTACAGATGAAAAATAAACAACCGGGGCAATCTGGAATATAAAGCTGGTAGTTTCGCTGTAGACAGAACCCTTTTTAAACAGTCTCCACACATCTTTAATTGGCTGAAAGATGCCAGGTCCTTTTCGTCCAGATGAAATACTCTTGACCCGAAGTATAATTCCAGTGAAGAAAAGGCTTGCGATAAGTATGAGTATCAAACTTAGCATACTATATATGATTTAAAAAATGAAAAAATGTCATGACATGATCGATCAAAATCGGAATAACAATCACTGAAGCGATGAAAACAATCCCATAAAGGATATATCGCTGCAAACGGCCATTCTGTAAAAATACAAACCATTCCCGCAGTGCCGCCACCTTTTTAAAGGGAAGATCTATTAAAATGCGTTCAATGTTATCGTAGGGATGGGTCTCATAATGTTTTTCAGAGGGGAAAATCCCGGTGATCTCGGTCTCCTCCTTTTCAATAAAAAGCACGGGTTTGGCAAGCTTGGTATATGTTCTCACAAATGAGTTGGCAGTATACTGTATCTTAGGGGATGGAACACTGTAACCGCAGCCCCAGGTAGGCGCAATGGTGACTGTTCTTGAACGATTCATCCATTTCCGGAGACCCCAAACTGCACCTATCAATCCGATGAACCCAACACTTACCCAGTTAATTGTTTGCAGGGAATCAATCGTCCCCACTTGAGGTAAATTTGGATTGAACGTATTATCCTTGGTGAAAAGTCCGACAGGCTGTTCTAAAAGATTTAGAAATACCGAAGGAAACAGGCCAATAAACAACATGAAAGTCCCAGCCATGTACATGGGAACCAATTGCCAAAAGTTCATTTCATGAGCCTTGATTTCGGGTTTGCTGCGATTGGTTCCCAAAAATACAATACTGAAGGCTTTGGTAAAACAAAAAATGGCAAGTCCGCCAATCAGGACTAACCCAAGGATTGAAAACGAAACAATGATCAGTGAAACCAATCCTGCGGACAATATCCAATCGTAGATTCCGCCGTAAATGAGAAACTCAGAAATAAAACCATTTAAAGGAGGAAGTCCACAAATGGCCAAGGAAGCAACCAGGAACAACAATGCAGTATGCGGCATTTGTTTGATCAAGCCACCCAATCGTTCAATACTCATGGTATGTGTCGATTGATAAACATTTCCGGCGCCATAAAATAGCAAAGACTTAAACAGCGAATGGTTAAGCGTATGCAACAAAGCTCCCATGAAACCAAGTGTTGCCATCATTTCATTGCCATTTCCTAAACCGATACAGCCAATTCCAATCCCGATTCCAATAATACCAATATTTTCAATGCTGTGATAGGCCAGTAATTTTTTCAGGTTATGCTGAATAATGGCAAGCGCAACGCCATAAACACCTGAAATTATGGAGATAAATAAAATAATATATCCAATGGTAGAATAATCGGCATTGATCAATAAAACCATCCGCAGAATACCGTAAATGCCGATCTTGATCACAACCCCTGACATAATTCCGGAGACATGGGAGGGGGCAACTGGATGGGCATGCGGGAGCCAGGTATGAAATGGCACAAAACCTGCTTTGATGGCAAATCCAATAAAGAAACTAAGGAAAAGTACCGTCCCGGCCATGGCTGATTGCTGATGTGAAAACTCAGCGATGGCATTGAAATCATAACTATTCGTTTTAACGGCTACGTAGATAAATCCAACCATTAAGAAAATAATGGAAACATGTGATTGAATCAGGTAGTTGATACCCGCCTTTAAAGTGTCGGCTTTGTAATGCTCAAAAATAACCAATATAAACGCTGACAAGGCCATTGATTCCCAGCATATCAGAAAGACCATGGCATTCTGAACTGAACAAATTAAAATCAGGGAGATATGCAGTATCACATAAGCCAGCCAGTGCATGGACAAATTGGCCTTTTGCTCCGAATAGGGCTTCATGTAGTTCAAACCGTAAATTGAACCAGTAATCATGGTGAAATTAATGGCAAGGATAAACCAGGCTGATAAAGCGTCAATTTTTACGGAAACTGATCCGAATGGAATGGTTCCAGCCAATTGAACCAATGTTTCATGACCCATCAATGCCGGGATGGCAAGCATACTGCTGAATATACTAGTCACTACAACCATTGAAAGCGCAATAATCCCCTTCTTCGTCGATGGAACGAATACAAGAGCTGTAAAAGCGAAGACTAATATGGTCAGATAGAGATACGTCAATGAAGCAAATTAAACACTGTTCCAATAAATACAATCAGGATAAACACAATACCATAAAGGACATAAGCCTGAATCCTGCCGTTCTGAAAAAACTTAAATAAGTCGATCACTAAATCGAGATATTTAATGGCAGGATTAATGAGCCAATGTTCCCAAAAGTCAAGGTAGGAAGAAGAATATTTTCTGCTCACAGGAAATATTTCATTGGGCTTTAATTCATTGTAATTCTTTTTTTCAATCAGTACAAAATTGAAAAGTTTACTCAATGGTTTTGTAAACGACTTCCCGGAGTATTGCATTCGGCTGGTTGGAGCAATGTATCCGCATCCCCAGGTCGAACGATAAGTGCTTTCCCGGTTTCGGGTGATCGCCCTGCGGATAAAAAACAGGCACCCGATTCCAGCCATGAACAGGAATGAATACAGACTAATATGCTGTAAAACTGAGGAATAACGAACACAATCGACATTACTTACATCCATGTTGATATGAAAAGCATTGTTCAGAATATTCAGAATAACATTCAGGAAGGTTCCTGAAAAGAAAGCCACTGCAAGCATTCCCATCACAATCAAGTATTGTGGGACCAGCATGATTTTTGAAACTTCTGTTGGCTCATGGTGCAATTCCGTTCTGGCAGAACCCAAGAAAATAGTTCCAAATGTTTTTGTAAATGCAAATATCGAAATCCCTCCAATGATGCTCATCCCGGCAACAGATACAACCATCAGGGTGGTTTGTGCGATGTCAACTGAATGTATTCCAGCCAGTAATCCGCTATAAATAAGGAACTCTGAAATGAACCCGTTGAAAGGGGGAATTCCTCCAATTGCCAATGCCCCGATCAGAAACAACAAAGCTGTTTGAGGCATTTTTTTGATCAATCCACCCAACTGGTTCATATCGCGGGTGTGGGTTTGCTGATACACTGAACCTGCCGAATAAAATAGCAAGGATTTAAACAGTGAATGATTCAGTACATGCAAAAGTGCGCCCCCAAAACCAAGAAAAACCAGCACTTGCTGACCTTTACCCAGTCCAATTAGTCCTACCCCAATGCCTATACCGATAAGCCCTATATTTTCGATGGTACAATAAGCCAGCATCTTCTTGAAATCACGGTGCACCGCCGCATTCATAATCCCAAAGATACCGGTTAGTACCGAGAAGCTTAAAACAATGTCCCCCAATAAAATATAATCTGCTTTTAAGTATGTAATTACCCGAAAAATACCATAGATGCCCATTTTAACGATTACCCCTGACATGATGCCTGAAACATGGGATGGAGCTGCGGGGTGTGCCTGAGGCAACCAGGTATGAAGACCCATAAACCCAGCCTTCAACCCAAACCCCAGGAAAAAAACAATAAACAACCAGGCATTCGGATTTGATCCAAAAAAAGCGCTGATCCCTTTAAAATCAAAGGTTCCGGTTTTAAAATAAACCCAGATAAAAGCCACTGTCAGGAACATCACACTCAGATGCATTTGCACCATATAATTGATCCCCGCTTTAATCACCCTTGAATCAGTGTGATCGAACAAGACCAAAAACAAGGACGACAGTGACATGATTTCCCAGGCAATTAAAAAGGCAATGCTGTTTTGAACCATGCAAACCCACAACATCGATGATTGAAAGATCAAAAGAAGTACCCAGTGAAGAGTGATGATCGTTTTTGACGGCTTATAAGCCCGAAGGTATCCAATACCATACAAAACCCCTGTGGTCACCGTTAAGTTAATGATGAGCATGAACCAGGCAGACAAGGCATCTATCCTCAATGGAATATCTCCTATGAATGAACCACCACACAAGGTAAATTCCAACCCATTCGAGTTGATGCCTTCTATAGCCATTACGCTGGTAATGAATGACACAAGGAGAACCATCGCTGCCGAAAAGAAAGGTTTTAATCTTTCTGAGACAACAACAATACCAACCAATCCCGCCAATAAAATACCAATGTAGATATTAAAAAGAAACCCTATATTTTCTACTTCTGCAAATCCCATCATACTGTAATAGTCATCTGATCCTGACGAATAATAAATTGCAAAGTAAAAGCAAAATTATGGATTTTGTTTTGAGTAGAGTCAATTTATTATCTGACTCTAATCAACGAATTACTTGATTGGGTTCGTATCTTTGAAGTCTAAAATTTAAATAAAAATGATCCCTCATATTCATTTCCCCATTGATAAGTTTACATCAAAAAATGATTCAATCCTCAAAGGCTTACCCCAATCGGTCATTGATAGTATTGAAAGCATGATGATAGACAAAACATTTAAAAAAGGGCAAAGTATTTTTACCGAAGGTTCATTCCCGGCAGGCATATTTTACATCAAAGCAGGCATGGTAAAGAAATTCAAAACCGATCACAACGGCAAAGAGCATATTTTGTATCTGTGTTCAACGGGCGAATTACTGGGTTATTCAGCCATCTTGTGCAACGAAACATATCCTGATTCTGCGATAGCCCTGGAACCCAGCAAATTGGGATTTATACCCAATGAAGCATTTTTGAGAATTCTGAGCCAATCGGCTGAATTGATGATGGGTATTTTATCAAGTTTAAGTCATGAGTTCGGGGTGCTGGTCAACAGTGTGAGGGTTTTTGCCCACATGTCGGTCAAGGAACGGCTGGCTTTGACCTTGCTCATTCTGGCCGAAAAGTTCAAAAAAGAGGAAGAAACCATCGGTATTGAAATCAAACTGTCACGCGAAGATCTGGCCAACATGGTGGGGACTGCTGTCGAAACCCTTGTCCGTTTATTGGCTGAACTAAAAAAGGATGGGATAATATCCACCGATGGAAGAACCATCAAGCTCTTAAAACCCATGGAACTGATCATCATTTCAAAATTCTATTAATGAACCAATTGCACGGATTTAAGCGGATTACACGGATTGAGCGCTACCTGTAAGGCTACGGACTCATTTCTCACCTTCTCATTTTCTCACCTTCTCACCTTCTCATTTTCTCATTTTCTCAATTTCTCAATTTCTCCCTTCCTACCCCAACAACTCCGCAAACCCCGGTATCTCCGCCAGATATACGTATGAGTTATCCTCGTAATTGATCTGGCAGCAAAAATGATCCAGTCCGTTGCTGACAATTAAATATTTCACTTTCAGCTGCATATTGTATCGGACGATCTGGTCAAAAGCCTGCTGGCTGATTTTTACCTCCGGAGCTTTAAATTCTGCTACCAAAACAGGAATTCCTGAACGGTCGAAGACTACCAAATCGGCTCTTTGGGGATTGTTATTCACTTTTACCCCAGCTTCAACAACAATCAGGGAAACCGAATATTTCTTCTCTACAATCAGAAACTGAACAAAATTCTGCCGCACCCATTCTTCAGGTGTCAGGCGTACATATCTTTTGCGCAGCGCATCAAAAAGGAAGCTTTTCCCTGCGGTGGTTTTGATTCTGAAAGAATATTCGGGCAAATTCAATTTTTGCATGATTAAACCAACTATGATTGTATTTTTATAATTAAATTGCAAAGTTATATGAAAAGTCGAAGTAATTGAAAATCCGAATATATCAACTTTAATCTTTACACGATGAACAACAAAATAACCAATTTTTATTTCAGTTTATTAATTGCATTAGTCCTGTTATTTTCATTTTCCTGTAAAGACCAGCAGAATCCACCTGCTATTATCCCAATTGATCCACCTAAAGTTAATCAAATTATTATCGGTGATACCACGAACATGGTAATAAGGGTATTAAGGGATGATGCTTTAGTTGGTTTTATGGTGGGTGAATCCTTTTATAACCTTG
>DASXUZ010000066.1:0-30649 GCA_036504555.1 Prolixibacteraceae bacterium
GTAATCAGGGTGAGAGTGGCTCCTTTGTTCATCAGGTTAAAGGCATTTGATTCGTCCTAAAAATAAATATAATTATTAATAAATACAAATCAAAAGAACATATTAAAAAGACCTGCATGCCACTTAGAAGAGAAGTGGACAAATGAATATTTGAAGTAGCCAAAAAGATAAGAGAGAGAGAGGAAATAGTGTCCCAAAAGCAAATGAAAACCTACCCACTCCGCTTACTCACATTTAATGAGCACTTTGCACGTTTTGCACGATTTGCACGATTTGCATGGTTTATATGATTTGTATGTCCACCTCGCAAAAAATAAACTATTGAACTTGATCAAAGAAACGACCAGGTGTGCAAATCGTGCAAATCGTGCAAACCGGACTTAAATAAGAGGACTATACGCTTTCCCATCTTTTTCACAAGTTGCTCTAAATATAACATTCTAAAGGATCAAATGACTAAGATAGTCTTCAACAATTCTGTGATAGAATATTCTAAACTACTACCCATCAAAAATTTAAATGCAAAAAGCCCTGCCGGAAATTCCAACAGGGCTTTCATATTTAGCTTTTAAATGCGACAGACAGAGCATTCAATTACCAATGCTTGGTTCGTAAGTTTCCGGTTTTCGATCTCCGGTCTTCCGTCTATTTTCTTACTTCACTTCTTCGAAATCTACATCAGTGACCTGGCCATCTTGCTTGCCGCCTGCGTTGGCTTGCTGTTCTTCTTGAGGTTGTTGTGGTCCTCCGTTGGACTGAGCCTGTGCATTGTACATTTCCTGCGAGGCAGCCTGGAATACAGCATTCAATTCAGTCGTGGCAGCATCAATTCCTGCCAGATCCTGTGATTGGTGAGCTGTTTTCAGTTGAGTAAGAGCAGCCTCGATGGGGCCTCTTTTGTCAGCTGGCAATTTGTCACCAAATTCTTTCAACTGCTTTTCAGTCTGGAAAATCAAACTGTCAGCCTGGTTGAGCTTGTCCACTTTTTCGCGGGCTGCTTTATCCGAAGCCTCATTGGCTTTGGCTTCTTCACGCATGCGTTGAATTTCGCTGTCGCTCAAGCCCGATGAAGCCTCGATACGAATCGACTGGCTTTTGCCCGTTGCCTTGTCTTTGGCAGCAACATGCAGAATTCCGTTGGCATCGATGTCGAAAGTTACTTCAATTTGCGGGATACCACGTTGTGCAGGTGGCAGTCCGTCGAGGTGGAAACGACCGATTGTCTTGTTTCCATTGGCCATGGGGCGTTCGCCTTGCAGCACATGGATTTCAACCGATGGTTGATTGTCGGAAGCCGTGGTAAATGTTTCAGATTTCTTGGTTGGAATGGTCGTGTTTGATTCGATCAAACGGGTCATGACTCCTCCCATGGTTTCGATACCCAGTGACAATGGAGTGACGTCAAGCAACAATACATCTTTCACTTCACCTGTCAAAACACCACCCTGGATGGCAGCACCGATGGCTACAACTTCGTCAGGATTCACCCCTTTTGAAGGAGCTTTTCCGAATAACTGTTGTACTTTTTCCTGAACAGCCGGGATACGTGTTGAACCACCAACAAGAATGACCTCGTCGATATCCTTTGCCTCTAAGCCTGCATTCTTCAGTGCCTTGCGACAAGGCTCCATGGTAGCATTGATCAGTTTGTCACACAGTTGTTCAAATTTTGCACGGGTAAGGGTTTTCACCAAATGTTTTGGAATTCCATTGACCGGCATAATATAAGGAAGGTTGATTTCAGTCGAGGTTCCGCTTGACAATTCAATCTTTGCTTTTTCGGCAGCTTCTTTCAAACGCTGCAAGGCCATTGGATCCTGGCGCAGGTCGATGCCTTCGTCATTCTTGAATTCAGCAGCCAGCCAGTTGATGATCTCCTGGTCGAAGTCATCTCCACCAAGGTGAGTATCACCATCGGTCGATTTCACTTCAAATACACCTTCACCCAATTCGAGGATCGAGATATCGAAGGTACCTCCACCAAGGTCAAACACAGCGATTTTCATCTCGCGGTGCATCTTATCCAAACCGTAAGCCAAGGCTGCGGCTGTAGGTTCATTGATGATCCGGCGTACATTCAGACCTGCAATTTCGCCGGCTTCTTTGGTGGCCTGGCGTTGTGAATCGCTGAAATAAGCAGGTACGGTGATCACCGCATCGGTTACTTCCTGACCCAGGTAATCTTCGGCTGTCTTCTTCATCTTCTGAAGAATCATGGCTGAAATTTCCTGTGGTGAATATTTACGGTCTTCAATGACCACGCGAGGGGTATTGTTGTCGCCCTGAACTACCTGATAGGCCACCCGCTGTATTTCTTTGGTTAAGTTTGAATAGGGCTCGCCCATCAAACGCTTGATCGAATAAACTGTTTTTGCAGGATTGGTAATCGCCTGACGTTTTGCCGGGTCGCCTACTTTGCGTTCACCGTTTTCAATAAAACCCACAATTGACGGAGTGGTACGTTTGCCTTCGCTGTTTGGGATAACAACAGGCTCGTTTCCTTCCATAACTGATACGCACGAATTGGTGGTACCTAAGTCAATTCCAATAATTTTTCCCATTTTGATGATATTTTTTAATCAGATTGTTTCAATGATAAATTCTCACTGCCTTGAAATATCAATCATTATGCCATTCTACCTGAAACCCAAAATCGAGCAATATTGACACTTCATTGGTTTCACATGGATCGTTGCTGTCATTTTTGGGTGACAAAACGACAGCGCGAAGTTCCGAGGTCGGACATTCCACCAGCAGTTGAAAGTCACAAAGTTCCTAAGTCACAAAGCACCAAAGTGCCTAAGTACCTAAGTTTCTAAGCTGTTCACCCCATTTTGCTATCTTGCTACTTTGTCACTTTGTTACTCTGTCACTTAGGTACTCTGTCACTTAGGTACTCTGTCACTTAGGTACTTTGTCACTTAGGTACTTTGTCACTTAAAAATACCCTTTGAATTGAATAGTTAATTGTTTACCTTCCCACTCTCTAAACCCATTCATCAATGAAACACAAAGTTACCCTGGCCGTTCCACGTGAACGCCTTTTGTCACTCGACGCCTTACGCGGTTTTGATATGTTCTGGATTACCGGTGGCGGATACCTGGTGACTGTCCTGGGCCAACATTCAAAAGCAGGCTGGCTCCAAACCCTGGCCGAACAAATGGAACATGTCCCCTGGCAGGGATTTCATTTCGAAGACCTAATCTTTCCCCTGTTCATGTTTATCAGTGGGGTGGCCATTCCATTTGCCCTGATTTCCAAACTCGAAAGGAAAGTTCCACAGGCAGAATTGGCAAAAAAAGCACTCAAGCGCGCCCTGATTCTGATACTCCTAGGCCTGATTTACAACGGGGTGTTCAGCAATGGCTTTGAAAATCCTCGCTTTGCCAGCGTACTGGGACAAATTGGTATAGGCTATTTCTTTGCAGCCCTGATCACCATCTACAACAAATCATTCAAGCAAAGGCTCTACTGGCTGGGTGGACTGCTCCTTGGCATTGCAGCAATTCAACTGCTGGTTCCAGTTCCCGGCATTGGTGCCGGGGTACTGACTCCTGAAGGATGCATCAATGGCTACATCGACCGTATGCTCTTACCTGGAAGGCTGTATGGCGGGTCATTTGATCCCGAAGGTCTGCTGTGCATCGTTTCTGCCATCACTGTCACCCTGATGGGTTCGGTGGCAGGGCATTTTCTGCGTGATAAACATACCACCAACCAACAGAAACTCAAAACCCTATCCCTTACAGGAGTTTCAGCCATTGCCCTTGCCTTGCTGCTCAGTACCTTTTATCCAATGATCAAAGCCTGCTGGACCAGCAGCTTCAATCTATTGACTGGAGGGATCGGCTTTCTGCTCATCACCCTGTTCTATTATATCATTGATGTGAAAGGCTGGAAAAAATGGTCGTTCTTCTTTCGGGTGATCGGTATGAACTCCATCTTTATATACCTGCTCTACGATTTGGTCGATATAGGAAAAACAAGCAAATACCTCTTTGGCTGGACCGTCCTGTGGGGCGATTTTGGTCAGACCCTCAGCATTGTTGGCAGCATCATGCTGGTTTGGTCCTTGCTGTATTACATGTATAAAAAGAATATATTCATCAGGGTATAGCTATAAGGACAAAGAACTAGCTCAACTTAAAATCGGGAAGTCATCCTGAACTTGTTTTAGGATCTCCAATAATTTGAGGAGATCCTGAAACAAGTTCAGGATGACTCAGGATGACTTCCCGATTTTGATGTAACTTTTAAGTTTTGTATTTTTACCTCGGATTACAAAAAATGATTGGTTATGAAAGTATTGGTTGATGTAAATGATAACAAAGGGGAATTCATATTGGAACTGCTTAATAGTTTTTCGTTTGCAAAAGCTAAACCGATATCACCCAGGAAGGCACAGCTTCTTGAAGAAATAAAGGAAGCAGTAGAAAACCTCAACCTTGTGAAACAAGGAAAGTTAAAAGCACGGCCTGCGAAAGAATTATTGGATGAGTTATAATGTTCTTACCATACCCCCTTTTGACAGGCAGCTTAAAAGGTTGGTCAAAAAATTCCCTTCACTGAAAACGGAATATGCCCAATTGATTGAAGCACTGGAAACTGAACCTATTCAAGGTGTAGCTTTGTCCAATAGCTGTTTTAAAATTCGGGTTGCCATAAAATCAAAGGGTAAGGGAAAATCTGGCGGAACGAGGGTTATTGCCCATGTTCAGGTAATTGAAAACCAAGTCTTTTTACTTACCATTTATGACAAATCGGAACAGGAAGACATTACAGACAAGGAAATCAAATACTTACTCTCCTTTATAGATTAAAAAGAGTTATTATTTGACCTGCTTTGAATTCAAAAATTTGAATCTTCATTTACTGCGTCCCTCTTGATTTATATCCTCCTTATTCAAAAGGTCAAGTCTGATTTGGATTCAGCTGACTTTAGAAGATGGCATATCGTAGGCCAAGATTGTATTGTAAACTTTCAAGATCACCATTAAGGTGTGCGGCTTTTTAACTTCCTAAAGACCCAGCTTCAATTGACAAAAAGAAAGACTTCAATTCAATGTATAAATTCTTACTTTTGTAGCCCAATCGAAATCAAAAGAATATGTCAGTCCACAAAGAAATTAAACGGGTAACCACCCATGTGCTTTCAGAAATGAAACTGAAAGGCGAAAAAATTGCCATGCTCACCTCTTACGATTACAGCATGGCCAAGCTGGTGGATGAAGCCGGAATAGACATCATCCTGGTGGGCGATTCTGCCTCCAACGTGATGGCAGGCAACGAAACAACCCTGCCCATCACCCTTGACCAGATGATTTATCATGGCAAGTCGGTGGTAAGAGCTGTAACCCGCGCCCTGGTGGTGGTGGACATGCCTTTTGGAAGCTACCAGGGAAATCCTCTGGAAGCGCTCAACTCGGCCATCAAGATCATGAAAGTAACCCATGCCGATGCCGTGAAGGTAGAAGGTGGAAAAGAAATTATCGAATCGGTCGAACGCATCCTCTCTGCCGGGATCCCCGTGATGGGACATCTGGGACTGATGCCGCAGTCGATCAATAAATATGGAACCTATGTGGTTCGGGCCAAGGAAGAAGTAGAGGCTCAGAAGCTCATTGATGATGCCATCCTATTGGAAAAAGCCGGATGTTTTGCCATCGTGCTGGAAAAAATACCCGCCGAATTGGGAACCAAGGTATCCAGGGCACTGAAAATACCGGTCATTGGCATTGGCGCCGGTGGCGGCTGCGACGGTCAGGTATTGGTGATCCATGACATGCTGGGAATCACCCAGTCATTCTCTCCCCGGTTCCTTAGAAGATACCTGAACCTGGCAGAGGAAATCAAAGGGGCGGTGAACTCATACGTACAGGATGTCAAATCAAGTGACTTCCCCAACGAAAGGGAACAATATTAGAAGGTTTAAAGTATAAAGTTATAAGTATTTAAAGTATATAGTTAATGGGTTAGATGGTTAAATGGTTAAAATGGTTGAATGGTTAAAATGGTTAAAATGGTTGAATGGTTGAATGGTTAAATGGTTAATCTCGTTTTCTCACTTTCTCACTTTCTCACTTTCTCCATTTCTCCATTTCTCACTTTCTCACTTTCTCCATGCTCCATGCTCCAAGCCCCAGGCCATACAAATAGATCTAAAGAACAAAATGGAAGTAATATACGAAGACAATCATATCATTGCCATCAACAAAGCTTGTGGCGAGATCGTTCAGGGTGACAAAACCGGTGATGTTACCTTGATCGACAAGGTGAAGGAATACATCAAGGTGAAATACAAGAAGCCGGGTGATGTATACCTCGGTTCGCCTCACCGACTGGACCGCCCCTCAAGTGGGGTCATCCTGTTTGCCCGCACCAGCAAGGCCCTCACCCGCCTGAATGAAATGTTCCAGGACAAGGACGCCATGAAAAAAACCTACTGGGCGGTGGTCGATGCCCTTCCCGATCTGGAGGAAGGCACCTTACATCACTGGTTGGTAAAGGATGAAGTAAAGAACAAGTCGCATGCTCACAACAAGGAACGCAACAATGCCAAAGAAGCCATCCTGCATTACCGCCATGTGGCAACGCTCAACCATTACCACATGCTGGAGATCGACCTGAAAACCGGTCGTCATCACCAGATCCGCGCCCAGCTGAACCGCATCGGCCTGCACATCAAGGGCGACCTGAAATACGGCGCTGCCCGCAGCAACGAAAATGCAGGCATCCATTTACATGCCCGCAAAATTGAATTTATCCACCCGGTCACCAAAGTGTCGGTCAAGATTATTGCGCCACCACCAAAGAAAGATCCCATCTGGGACGATCTGGCCAAGATTGATTACCTGAAAGACTAATTTATTTACAATTTAAATTATTTACAATTTACAATTTAAAAGATTCAGACAATTAGATGATTACAGGTAAATTAATGGGATAGTATATATTTTACTTAAATATAAAAAAGGTCAAAGTCATCCTTGTCAAAAGGTGGTTTTGACCTTTTCTGTGTCAGGACGATTATACGTAAGAGAAACGAACTATTATCGAATTGATGGATTCTATGGAAAAGCTCCTTGAAACCACGAAGTGGTTTAATGTGAATAACCAAGGGTGCAACCCATGGCGTGTGATAACTAACTATATATCTATTGGTTGCCATATCCCATGGGTTACACCCATGGTTATTCACATTCAACCACTTCGTGGTTTTATCACATAGTCCACATAGTTTAATTTTTCTATGTGGCCTATGTGCCTATGTGTTTATAATAGATTGTTATTTGAATATAAGTCGATCAGTCATTCAAGCCAGAAGTGGCTTAGTATTTAAACTTCTGGAGGAAATGGCCCATGCGGTCGCGCTTGGTCTTGAGGTAGAACATGTTGTATTCGTTGGGTTCAATTTCGATGTTCACCGTTGATACGATTTCCAGGTTGTAAGCCTCCAGTCCAACGCGCTTGATGGGATTGTTGGTAATCAGGCGCATCTTGGTAACCCCCAGGCTACGTAGAATCTGGGCCCCTACCCCATAGTCGCGTTCATCGGCATCAAAACCCAGGTGAATATTGGCGTCATAGGTATCGAAACCCTGATCCTGCAGTTTATAGGCGGCAATCTTGTTCATCAGCCCGATCCCGCGGCCTTCCTGCTGCATGTAAACCAACACCCCTTTGCCTTCCTTTTCAATCAGGGCAAGTGACTGGTCCAGCTGGTCACCACAGTCGCAGCGCTTCGAGCCAAAGATATCGCCCGTCATGCACGATGAGTGCACCCTGACCAAAATGGGTTCATCATGGGTCCATTCACCCTTGATCAGGGCAATGTGCTCAATCCCGTTTGACAATTGCTTGAAGGGAATGATCCTGAAATTACCATGCGCGGTAGGCAGGAAAACATCGTCCCCACGCTCGATCAGGCTTTCATTCTTCAAACGAAAAGTGATCAGGTCCTTGATGGAAACGATCTTCAGCTTATATTTCTGGGCCAGGGCCATCAATTCAGGCAAACGGGCCATGGTTCCGTCCTCGTTCATGATTTCGATCAGTACACCGACCGGTTCCAGTCCTGCCAGGCGCGCCAGATCGACGGCCGCTTCGGTATGACCTGCACGGCGAAGCACACCCCTGCTTCTGGCCCTGAGGGGAAAAATATGCCCAGGGCGGCCCAATTCTTCAGGTTTCAATTTTGGATTGGCAAGCGCGTTGAGGGTTTTGGCCCGGTCGCTTGCTGAAATACCGGTTGTACATCCATCGCCCAGCAAATCAACTGAAATGGTAAAGGGGGTTTCGTGCGAGGAGGTATTGTTACCGACCATCATTTCAAGTTCGAGTTCAGTGGCGCGCTCTTCGGTTAAAGGTGCACACATCAGTCCCCGTCCGATGGTGGTCATGAAGTTAACCATTTCGGGGGTTACTTTCTGAGCTGCGGCAATAAAATCGCCCTCATTTTCACGATCTTCATCATCCACCACAATAATCAACTGTCCTTGTTTGATAGCTTCAATAGCTTCAGGAATCGTATTTAGTTCAAATTCTGTCATTTTCACAAAAATCATTTTCAAATAGCCCTGCAAAACTAACTAAAAATATCGGTTTTTGATAGGAATGCTTGCTTAGGCTCTTTTTGATTTTTCCCACCTGACCGACTGTCTTCCTTTCAGAAAGCGCATCCAGCCTCTGATGGCGGCATAATTCATGGCTGTAAAATAAAAGGGAACGAACAGTATTTTGAAACGGATTTTCCAATGTTCGAGGCCCCATCCCACTGCTGCCAGCAGGTACATAAAAGCCTGGAGGCTGAAAAATACAGCATAAAACATGTATAGCTGTGCCTCCTGTCCTTTCAGAACAATCAACAGATTGACAAAAAACAGGCCGAACAGGGCAATGGGTGCAATGCTCCATCTCAATACTTTGTGGGAGATGTATTGTACCGAAAGCCATCCAAAGCGGAAGGGATTCAGCAGTTCCTTCAGCCTGACAATGGTCTGCAAGCCACCGGCTGCTATGCGTACCTTTCGTTTCAGTTCTTCCCTGACATTCACCGAAGCCGTTTCGATGGCATAGGCCTCGGGGGTATAGGCAATGTGGTAGCCTTTTTCAGCAATCCGCAGTGAAATGATAAAATCGTCGAGGATGGTATCATTTTCGACTTCCGTATACAGCGGGGTGCGAATGGCAAACAACTCGCCGGCAGCCCCAATGGTAGAATTCAGTTCGCTGTCCATGCGCTTGACCCAGGATTCGAATTTCCAGTACAGGTTTTCACCCGATGCGGCCGCGTTCTCCAATTGATGGGTGACAATGCGTTTCTCCCCGGCAATACAGCCAACTTTCGGGTCCCGGAAGGTTTCCACGATGATTGAAATGGCCTCCTGGCTCAGGATGGTATTGCTGTCAGAAAAGATCACGATGGGTGCTTTCACAAACTGCATGCCCCGGTTCATGGCGTGAATTTTTCCGTTACGTTCCCCCAGGTGATGCACTTCCATCTGGGGATACTGGCTGAGTTTTTCAGGGGTCCCATCATCCGATCCATCGGTGATCCAGAGATATTGAATCCGATCGGAGGGGTAATGAAGTGACAACATATTTTGCACCTTCGCCTCCACGTAGTCTGATTCATTGTAGGCGGTCACAAACAGGCAGACCTCGGGAAGGCTGGGATAGTCGGTTAAGACCCTGGCTTTTTTAACCCAAAATCTATTTTTGAAGAAAAGGATGACCCATAGCAGAATTGCATACCCGGCAAAGGTATAGACCACCACCCCAAACAATATCCAGAAGGTTATTTCCAAGATTACAGTTGTTTTTTATAAAAGTCGATCAATGCCCCTGCTTGTGACAGGTTGTCAAATTTCTCCTGTATAAAGCCGATGGCATTTTTCCCAATCTCGTTAAACAAACCGCGGTTGTTGATCAGTTGGTCAATGGAGGCGACAAACTGATCAGCGCTGTTGGCAATCATGATGTTATGGCCATCTTTCGTAGGGATACCTTCAGTGCCGATATCGGTGGTCACAATGGGTTTTCCAAGGGCCATTCCCTCGATGATCTTGATGCGCATCCCGCTTCCCGAGAAGAGTGGGACCACCATGATGGCCTTTGAATTGATAAAGTCGTAGGCATCACTGATCTCTCCCAGATAGACCACCCCCTCCAGTTTAAAACGGCGTTCGAGCCAGTCGGGAGCGTTTCTGCCTGCCAGGTAAAACTTCAGCTCAGGATTTGCGGCATGGATCCGGGGCCAGCACTGGTCAAAAAACCAGATCAGGCCTTCCTGGTTCGGTGCCCAATCCAAAGCCCCGATGTGAAACAGGGAAGGGAATTCAAGTTTCTTGGCCGTTGGCACCAGGGAAGCAAAATCAATCCCGGTCTGGGAGGTGTGGCGTGGTTTCACATTGCCCAGCGAGTCGAGGATGATCCCGTCCCGGTCGGTAATGGGAACCAGCAGGTCGTAGGCATTCAGGTAAGAGATTTCAAAGCGCTTGATGCGTTTGGAAAGATTGTACAGGTACCTGGAACGCCATCCCTTGGACAATTTAGCCGTTCGGTCCCAGATTTCGTATTCAATATTGTGGGCCCGGTATGCAATTTTGGCATCTGAATATTTACGGATCACCGGGATGTAGGGACAAAGGTACAGCCCTTCAAGCTGGATCACGTCGAATGATTTGACCGTAAGCAGCTGGGCCAGTTGCTGGCTGAACTCGTCTGAAATAAACCGCTGGGCGTTGTAAGGCAAGTCAGAGAACAGCAGGTTCATCGCCGCCTCCAGCCAATTGATCGAAGCGGGCACCTCCACCAGGTGAAAATCAGCCTGGTTCCTTACATTGGAGGGCATTTCTTTCAAGTTGATATGATGTTTGGAGGTATTCATACTCAACACCGTCACTTCATGACCCAACATGGAAAATCCCTTTGTCATATTCAGACAGGCAATGGCACCTCCATCATTGGGAGGCCATGGCACCTTGTTCATCAACTGAAGAATTCGCATCAGACTATATTTCGTTTTTTTTATTCTTAAACGGCAGCTTACCAATCAGCTTCTTAAAGAACATTTCGTAACTCTCAAAAGTCAATATCCCTGAATCGGTGGCGGCCTTGTAAGTGAGCCAAATACCCAGGGGCAGAAAGATCAACGAGGAGAACCACATCCCCCCAATCATTGACCATGCATCTTCACGGGCAAACTTCTCACCTGTGATCATCAATATATAATAGAATATAAACAACACGATCGACACCACCACCGGCATTCCAAGTCCACCCTTGCGGATAATGGCTCCAAGCGGGGCACCGATAAAAAAGAAGATCAGGCAAGCGATCGAAAGCGTATATTTTCGGTGCCACTCCATGGGATAGGTATTGACAAATTTTTTCCGCGTATACATTTCGTCCATCTGCTGGCTGATCAATTGGGAGTTGTTGCGCACGTTGGCAATGGTCTTGCGGTACAATTCCTCTTTTTCGAAGGTGCTTAAAGTTGAAAACAGGTGATCAATGTCCACCAGTGTATCGGGCTTCAGCTTCGGATCCTTCCTCAAAGAGTCATAGGGCATGGTCAGCCAGTAGATTTGCTTGTTCACATCGGTTTGATAGGTCAGTGAGGTGATAAAATGCCATACCCTCAATTTGTACTCTACAAAGGCTGAATCGCCCTGGTATCTCAACTGGTGGGTATTCAACATACGGGCAGCGCCGGCATACAGCTTTTCATCGGTCCGGTTAAATTCAAACCCCGACATGCTGATATTGATCACTTCCTTCTGAAAGGACTCACTCCTGAATGGGAACCGTCGGGAGCCAGAGGTTCTGGTTTCCTTTTCATCCGAATAACTATGACCGTTGAAAAGGGTGACGGTCATGAATTTCTTGTCCGCTGCAATTTCAGTAATCTCCATTTTTCCCGAATCGGCCACGGTCACGTTTGAATTTCCATCACGGGCGGCATGGTTGTAGATCATTAAACCATACAGCATATTGTTGTCACGTCCCTTGCGTTCAACCTTGATGCTGTAGTTGTCCATGTCGTTGGAAAAGACGCCCTCCTTGATGATCATTTCGGGCTTTTGCTTTTTAACGCTGTAGAGCAGTGAATAAAATTTCAGGTTGGTGATCGGGAGAATATTGTTTGAAAAGTAGAAGGCAGACATGGTCAACACAATTGCAATGGCCAACACGGGGCGCATGATGCGGAAAAGAGAGATCCCCGATGCTTTCATGGCCACCAGTTCATAATTTTCGCCCATGTTTCCAAAGGTCATAATCGAGGCCAGCAACATGGCCAGGGGAAAGGCCAGGGGTACCAGTCCAAAAGAGGCATAGATCAATAGTTCGGTCACAATGGTCCAATCAAGCCCCTTGCCGACCAGTTCATCGATATACTTCCACAGAAATTGCATCAGCAGAATAAATATGCAAATGAAAAAGGTCATAAAAAAAGGACCGAGAAAACTTTTGATAATAAATTTATGTAATCGCTTCATTATTTTTCTTGATCATGTCAATTAACGAATACAAAACTAAAGTATTTTGAAGAATTAAAAAGGGAAACAGTCCCGGGAAAGGGAATTATTTAAAGGCCGGTGAAGGAATAATGAACACAGGCCAGCACACAAGGCAAAAGGTGGATGATATTATGTACGCATTGCCACCCTTTGAGCCCCGTATCTTATTCCTGAAAACAAATGGAAGGAAGGGCTCAGGAACCAAGCAGTTGTTTCAATTTGGTAATCTGGGTATTCCACAAATCAGTGGTTGATTCCGCCTCGTCCTCATCGGCAAAATCGGTCACCAGGAGCGATACATCATTGGTCAGGTCATCCTGGGCAATGACAAACTCGAAATAGTTTTCTTCCTTGTCCTCATTTTCGGTCCATTCAAAGCGCACCATTTTATTTTCGCGGTGGTTTTTCTTTTCTGCCACCTGATCGGTATCTTCCCACACGAAGGTGAATAAATTGCCCTTGACCCGAACATCGTCCGCAAACCACTCCGAGAGTCCCGAAGCAGTGCTTAACCGATTAAATAGTACCTTGGGGGAGCAATTGATGATATATTCCAATTGTAATTTTGATTTTTCAGCCATCCGTCATTTTTGATTTTGTGCAATATATGGAATAAAACTTACAAACCAAAAGTGGGAAAAAGAATGGCGGATAAAAAAAAGAAATATTTACACGATCATTTGTCGGTCGAAAAAATAAAGTACTATATTTGCAACCGCAAAAAAGGAGAAACTTGTTTTGAATTTTTGTGAATTGTTCCAGTAAATAATGGCGAGGTAGCTCAGCTGGTTAGAGCGCGCGATTCATAATCGCGAGGTCGGCGGATCATGCCCGCCTCTCGCTACATTAAAATTGAAAGAGTTACAGAAGTAAAATTCTGTAGCTCTTTTTTATTTGCAAACCCTAGTAACCTTGTTAACCTTAGTAACCAAGGTAACCCCCAGAACTCCAACCTTAGTAACCTTAGTAACCAAGGTAACCCCAGAACCCAAACCTTAGTAACTGGTAATCAACCACAAGGCCCTTAACCTTAGTAACCTTAGTAACCAAGGTAACCCCCAGAACCATAACCTTAGTAACCTTAGTAACGCAACGCACACCCCGGCACCCAAAACCTTAGTAACCTTAGTAACTGGTAATCAACCACAAGGCCCTTAACCTTAGTAACCTTAGTAACCTTAGTAACTGGTAATCAACCACAAGCCCTAAACCTTAGTAACCTTAGGGCTAATCTTTGTAAATCTTCAGGTAATGATCATATTCCTGGGCAAAAGTCTCTTTTTTATGGTGTTCCCCTTGGTTCAGAATGTATTTACATACCCCATCAACACCTGATTTGGATACAGAAAAAGCTGAACACTTTTCTTGCCAACTGAAAAGTCCTGGGGAAAGCTTATTTTCAATGATAAACTTCGCTGAACTTTTGGCCATGATATTTGCCAGCTCTTCCTCTGAATGCTCAGGAGATCGGGATACAAGTATATGAACGTGGTCAGGGGTTGGCATAAATGGCAAATAGTTTTGATCCATACTTGCTGACTATGCCGGTAATATACTTTTCAATCCTATCTCGGTTTTTCTCAGGGATCATCAAATCCCTATTTAAAGTTACAAAAACAAAATGGGTGTACAGGTTACTGAAATCTAGTTTCATAAAGTATAAAGGGTTAGGATGTTGTATATGATTAAAGTTACGAAGATTTCTTGAATAAAGCCTTTTTAGGTGAAATAAAGAATGTTTTAACTAAGGTTACTAAGGTTAGGGTTCCGAGGATACGTCTGGTTACTAAGGTTACTAAGGTTTGGGCACCGGGGTGTGAGTTACATTACTAAGGTTACTAAGGTTTGGGTTCTGGAGGTTACGACGTTACTAAGGTTACTAAGGTTAAGGCTCTGGAGGTTACGACGTCACTAAGGTTACTAAGGTTTGGGCACCGGGGTGTGAGTTGCGTTACTAAGGTTACTAAGGTTGGAGTTCTGGCGGGTATCACGTTACTAAGGTTACTAAGGTTTTGGCACCGGGGTGTGAGTTGCGTTACTAAGGTTACTAAGGTTGGAGTTCTGGCGGGTATCACGTTACTAAGGTTACTAAGGTTAAGGTTCTGGAGGTTACGACGTTACTAAGGTTACTAAGGTTTGGGTTCCGGTGGATAAGTCTGGTTACTAAGGTTACTAAGGTTTGATTTCTAGGGTGCTTGGATGGTTATTAAGGTGTCTAAGGTTTTAATCCGGGGATACCCACGTTACTAAGGTTTTGTAACTGGGAGTCCTTGGCTGGTTACTAAGGTTGAAAAAAAAAGTAAGGTCTTTTCCAAAAACATCCTCCTTTTGGTTTTGAATAAGACAATCAATAAAACAGGAGTGATCCTGAAAAAACTTGATTTTCGAATCAGTCAAAGTAGAACTAATCCAACAACCACAAGGTCGGCGGATTTATTTCCAGTCCAGCAATCTATTTTCTCCCTGTAGGCTCCTGATTTCAGTAATTTCCTGCGAAACCTCCACTACACCCTTATAGTTTCCCGCCTCGTCGCGAACGGCAAAATACTGAATCAGGATAAATTCTCCTTTCATCTGAATCCAAAAACTGGCCTTATCTCTGTCACCTTTCCGAAATGCTTCTACAATCTCTTCTACCACATGTACACTTTCGTGTGGATGACAATTTTTCACATCCCGGCCAATGATGGAATTGGTTCGGCGGAAAATTCTCTTTTCAGGCGTTGAGAAGAATTTCACCTTGTTATTTTCATCCACATAGGTAATATCGACTGGCAAATGATTAAAGATGAGCCGGATCTGCTCTGCTGATAAGTGCCCGGTTTTTAAATCCACTTCTCCTGAAACCTCCCTTTCGGCCACGCTCACGTCTGGAGTAAGTTTTTCAGGCTGAACAAATGGGAATCCAATTTCGAGACTTTCACCCATCAGCAAATTGAGCTCCTTTTCAGGAATCAGATTTGAAACAACTGGAAACAAAATTCTCTCTTCGCGGAATTTAATGGCGTAAATATTAAAGAAAATATCACCCGCCAGGCGGTTAAATCTTTTCAGATCGAAGTCTGCAGTTTCCAACAATTGAATTGTTTCTTTCAGATTGCGGCGAATATCATCATGAAATGACCACATCACCTGCAAACACCGGTAGTCGGGCAGGTGTTTCTCGATCAAAGGGAACAGCACAATCTCCTTGATCTGGTAATGCAAATCAATTCTTGACAAGTCAATCAATTTGTCCTTTAGTTCATTCCGGGATTGTTGGTTTGTGCTCTCTTGATTGATTTCCTTCAGCAAAGGACGAATGGCTTTCAAGCGGTAGTCAATCTGCAGGTTATTCTGAATCAGCACATCCAAAAAGCTACCTGAAACCGGTGCCTGATAAGGAAATCCCTGAAGTGACCGACTCAGGAGGTTCAGGGCTTTATTGATTCCCTTCTTCAGCTCCGGCATCGGGATCTGAAGTTGAACCAACTCGTCAACAACTGCAATTACATCAGTTGGAACGGCAAGGTCGATCACCTGCTGATAAGGGCCGACCGATTCAAGTGACAACTCTCCACGAATAACCGTCTGGAAAAGTTCAACCAACTTATTTATTCTGTACGCTTTATGATTGGTAAATTCTGACATGAAAATCTGTTTTTAGAGGCTGCAAAATACGAAAAAGTGATTTCAAAGTGACAAAGGAACAAAGGAACAAAGTGACAGAGTGACAAAGTGACAAAGTAACAAAGAAACAGAGTGACAGAGTGACAAAGTAACAAAGAGACAAAGAAACAAAGTAATTAAGTGATAGAGTTACTGTTGTGGGCAAATCTAAATCAAAGCTTTATTTCTAAAATCTTACTTTTCTATTAAAACCTTAGTAACCCGACAATTACACCCAGAGCCAAACCTTATTTACCTTATAATTCTATTTTCATAAGGTAAATAAGGTTGGGCTCTGGAGTTAATTGTCGGGTTACTAAGGTCTAAGTAAAAATGTAAGGTTTTTTAAAGCTATTATTGAACTGGATGACGCTCTTGTCATGATTCTTGAAGATTGAAGCATCCTATTAGCAGTGACACAACATTATTTTCACATCTTCAGCTTTCTCCACTTTCTCCACTTTCTCCATCCTCTATTTTATTTTCATGTAACAGCTGTTGTGGCACTTCTGGAATTGGTAGAATCTTCATCAGGGCCGTCATTGCGAGGAACGAAGCCCCCGAGGACTCGGGGTAAATAATTATCTAACAATAGATTGCTTCGTTCCTCGCAATGACGCTCTAATCATGATTCCTGAAGATTGAAGCAACCCATTATCTGTTACACGAAACTACTTTGTCTCTTTGTTACTTTGTTACTTTGTCTCTTTGTTACTTTGTTACTTTGTCTCCACCTTAAAAATTATTGCCCTTTGAATTGTAATTGAAAAGATATTTACGTAACTTAATACCATTAATTTCAGCTTGTTATAACTATCAATCAACGAAAGGAAAATATTATGAAACTCGCGATCATTGGTTCAGGAAATATAGGAAAATCGATCGGGGCATGGGCCTCCAAAGTCAATTACGAAGTTATTTTCTCGGCAAAAAATGAACAACATGCGCAAGAGGCAGCACGGGCTGCAGGCCACCAGGCCACTGCTGCCGATGTCAAAACAGCAGTAGAGTCGGCTGAGATCCTCCTGCTGGCAGTACCCTATGGAGCGGTGAAAGAAGTGATCTCGGAACTGGGACCACAGCTCAAAGGCAAGGTGCTCATTGATGCAACCAATGCCCTTACCGATGATTTTAGCGGCTTACAGCTTGGATTTACCACTTCGGCCGCGGAAGAAATCGCCAAACTGGCCCCTGAATCAAAAGTGGTGAAGGCTTTCAATACGGTCTTCGCCAGTGTGTACGCCTCGCAAGACCCCCAGATAAAAGGACAAGCAATTTCCGTATTTTATGCCGGTGATGACCAGGAGGCAAAAGCAAAAGTGGCTGAGTTGATCCGTAAAATGGGATTCGATGCCGTCGATGCAGGTCCACTGAAAGCGGCACGGAACCTGGAACCAATGGCGCTTCTGAACATCTCCCTGGGTTATGGCCTGGGACACGGAACCTCGATTGGATTCTCCTTCATCCGTTAATATAGAAAAGAAGGTGTCTGATTTAGTTTTCAGACACCTTCTTTTTTCTAACCTTTTTAAACACATAGACACATAGAACACATAGTCCCGAGGACTCGGGATAAACTATGTGTCCTATGTGTCTATGTGTTTATTTTTCATTTGCTTATAAGACAGATCGAACAAAGCTAAGGCCAATTCGAGCACTCGGGACAAAGGATAGTGCAGCCTGTCATCAATTTCCTGTTCCACAACAACCTTATTTCCCGTCTATAATGATGGGACTGCTTTTTTTGGTATCCATGATAATGAGCTTGGCATTGGGCGATGTGGCAATGGCCTTGATCATTTCGTACTGCAACTGTTTATCGCTCAATCCGGTACTTAATATCTTCTGGTAATCGGCAATCCCTTGCGCTTCCACCCTCAAGCGTTCTGCCTCCTGGGTGGCTTTCTGGAGCACGAAGGTCATCTTTTGGGCATCCTGTTCGGCATTGATCTTCGATTCGATCGACGCTTTGACCGATTCGGGCAAGGTGATATTGCGGACCAGCAGTTGCTCAAGGATCAATCCCCTGCTTTTAAAATCACTTTCGATGGTCTTGAATATCCGCGCCTGAAATTCATCCCGCTTGGTTGAATAAAGCGCGACGGCATCGTAATAGACTGCATTGTCCCTGATCTTGGTCCTGCAGATGGGCCGCACAATGGTATTGCGGTAATCGGTCCCAATTTCGCTCAGGATGCGGGGTGCCTCCACGGGGATCAACTTATAGAGTACTGTCAGGTCAATGATGACCTCAAGTCCGTCGGCCGAAAGTACCCGGATAGCGTCATCACCCGACTTGTCGCCCTCATCGTGCACCCCCGACATGGTGTAGTTTTGGGTGCGGACATCAAAAACGACCACTTCCACCAAGGGATTGATCACATTCAGCCCACTTTCAAGAATGTTTTTGTTGACCTTTCCGAAGAGTTTCTGAACCCCCACATCACCCGGTTCAATTTGCTTCACTGATGCCATGCCGGCTCCGACGATGAGGATCAGAAATCCAACAATCCGTATCCGCCCGCTGTATGGCTTGACAGGCGATTCATTATTTGCAATTACAAAACCAATGACAATTACTGCAATTCCAATAAAAATTAAGAACATGTGCTTTAGGTTTTAAATGTTTAAAATCAGGTAGATTTATGATTCGTAAATATAGAATATAAATCGATTCCACCGATTTTGTTTTTCGTCCAATGCAGGCAAAATGGAAGGCCAATGGGCGAAAATGAAGGGTCATTGGAAGGATCAGGGGAATTTTAAAATACGATCAGGAGGATTGAGGTTACTAAGGTTACTAAGGTTACTAAGGTTAGGGGCGTGGGGTATGACTCTGGTTACTAAAGTTACTAAGGTTACTAAGGTTTGGGTTCCGGGAGTTATCGTGGTTACTAAGGTTACTAAGGTTACTAAGGTTTGGGGCGCGAGAGTATGACTCTGGTTACTAAGGTTATTAAGGTTTGGGTTCCGGGAGCTATCGTGGTTACTAAGGTTACTAAGGTTACTAAGGTTTGAGGCGTGGGGTATGACTCTGGTTACTAAGGTTACTAAGGTTACTAAGGTTACTAAGGTTTGGGGCGTGAGCGTATGGCTCTGGTTACTAAGGTTATTAAGGTTCGGTTCCAAGAACGTGGGGAACATAGTAACCAAAGTGAAACCCCGGAACGCAAACCTTAATAACCTTAGTAACCAAGGTAACCCCCAGAGTGCAAACCTTAGTAACCTTAAGATATGGCTATAAGGTGTTGATTAAGGTTACTAAGGTTTGGGGCGTGGGGTATGACTCTGGTTACTAAGCTTACTACACTTTTCCAGTGTAACTTTGTTACCTTGAGTCTTTGTGGTAATCCTATTTTCGTGTAATTCGTTTAAATTCGTGTAATTCGTACCTTCGTGTAATTCGTCTAAATTCGTGTAATTCGTACCTTCAGAAATTATACCGGATACCAAATCCCTCAGGCCCGAAATACATTCTTTTCATCCATTTATTGCTGTCGATGATCAGCAGTGCACCCAGTACCCCCATGCCATAACCTGCTTTTTTGACGATGTTCTCTATATCGGGATTGTTCATTTCGATATAAAAAGGAGAAGTTATGGCAGCCGCCCCTGCAAAGGAAATAGCATAACCAGCCATGATCTCATTTCTGTATTTTAAAGCACAGTATCGGATATGATCGATTTCATATTTATAGGGTTCGTCCACCTTGGAGTTGACACCAGGAAAGTCAAGCACGTCGCCCACCCCATTTTTTATTTTCATCAGCTGATTCAATTCAGCAGGATCATATTCAATGTGTGTGCGGTTGACATAGCCGTTCCCATCATTGTATTTGATGGTGAAAAAATAATTGTTCGCATCAATGATATCCACCGCATGACCAGCCGGAATCCTGGCCGTCCTGGCATCGGGACCGAAAGTAACCTTGGTTTTTGTCTTGGTGGTTCCATTGATCTGGTTGAGCTGTGCCCAGCTGCTGGCTGCAAATGCTACATTGAGCAGGACCAATAAAAGAAGGTTTTTCATGGGATGAGTAGTTAAGGATTAACAAGATACAAGTTACAAAAAATATAAATACGAATTACATGAAAACACGAATTACACGGAAAATACAGATTACACGGATTGGAGGGTTAAATGGTTAAATGGTTAAATGGTTGAATGGTTGAATGGTTAAATGGTTGAATGGTTGAATGGTTGAATGGTTGAATGGTTAAATGGTTAAATGGTTGATATTACAATTTTCATTCAACGCGCTATCCTTTGCCGTCTGGCTTTAGCCGACGGAGACAGTTGACTAGACAGTTATGCAATTGTATATTAGATGATTATATGGTCTTAATATATCCTTTGCTCCCCGATTTGCCTACAGCCTCTTGTTGAGTACTTTGCACGTTTTGCACGATTTGCACGATTTGCACGCGCTATCCTGTTCAACCCTTCAACCCTTCAACCCTTCAACCCTTCAACCCTTCAACCATCCAACCCTCCAACCCTTCAACCATCCAACCCTCCAATCCGTGAAATTCGTTTTAATCCGTGAAATTCGTGTTTTAATGTAATTCGTATTCCTTATTATTATCGTCAATGTTAATTTTTTTAAGAATTTTTAAAATTCACACAACAATTATTTGGTTTCGATGGTTTATGAGTTAGTTTTATACTCAATTTATAAATGGGAGGCAAAAGCAAAACAATTTTTGTTTTGACTGCACTTTGAAGGATCATGAAAATGAGAACATGCCGCGAATACATTAAAAGGTGAATACCCCTGTGAACTAACCATCTGTTGGTTCATTCATGCATTCCTGATCGGATCGGGAGGGAACCTTATTTTGCGGCAATCGAATCTTCTGAAAATTCCCCGTTAACTGAATGGTTGATTACAATTGAAATGGCCGCAGGCTCAGCTTTCTGACTCACTTGTTCACTGGGACTGAGGAGGCGAAGCTATGATAAGCTCAATCAAAACCAAATTTATAAAACCTTCAAAATCAATTCACTTTACAGGATACAAGACTCCAAAAAATCCTTCTTCATTAATTCACAATCGTTCAATGCTTGAAAGTTTAATTACTTCAAAAACACGTATCAAACTTTTACTCAAATTCTTTCTCAACAGCCAAACCAGGAGTTACCTACGGGGACTTGAAACTGAGTTTGGTGAATCGAGCAATTCAATCCGCGTTGAACTCAACCGGCTCGAAGATGCCGGACTGTTAAGTGTGGCCACGCAGGGGAATAAAAAAATGTTCTTTGCCAATGTGGAACATCCGCTTTTCAAGGACATCCACAACATCCTGAAGAAATTCATTGGCATCGACCAGATCATCGAACAGGTCACTTCCCAGATCGGGGACCTGCAGGCGGCCTTCCTGACGGGCGACTTTGCCATCGGCAAGGACTCCCAGATCATCGACCTGGCCCTGGTGGGATACCAGCTCGACCGGCCCCTGATCGACACACTGGTCGAAAAGGCAGAAAGCTTCATGAGCCGCAGAATTAAATACATCATCGTAACCACCGAAGAAATGACCCTCTACTTCCAGGACAAGCCCAAACTGCTGATCTGGAAGGCAGATAAATAATGGTTAATGGTTAATGGTTAGTGGTTAGTGGTTAATGGTTAATGGTTAATGGTTAATATTACAATATTCATTCATTGCTCTATCCTTTGCCGTCTGGCTTTAGCCGACGGAGACGGTTAAAGCCAGACGGCAAAGGATACAGCATTGATCAACATGCCGGCTGTCATCAATCTCCTATTTTAGCATCTTATAAGATCTGTCATTTTACCTGTTATATTACAACATTCATTCATTGCTCTATCATTTGCTCCCGATTTTCATCGGGACAGGCTGTCTGGCTTTAGCCGACGGAGTTAGATAATTACTGGAACACTTTTAGAAAAATAAACAGAACCTCCGGCAACAAATTCAGACAACAAACCGTTGGTTGATCGGCCACTTATTTAAACACATTTCATTGAATTACCCATTTACTTCTTACGAAGTGCTTTATATTCATTGATTATAAAAAAAACTGCAAGTGTTCCTGAACTAAATAGCTATAATTGCGTTTAAGGAAAAAACAGGAGGCTTAAACAGACATATTATTAGAAAATTTTTAGAAAACCCCATATCCCAAACAAATGATGACATCGAGGAACGCATTCAGAGTAGGTCTGTTTTTTATTTTAGTCAGCCTGTTTTCCTGCAAAACCAGCAAAGATTTGATCTTCCTGAACAACATGGCCGATCAGCAAAAAACAGGTAGACTGGACGAAAAAGTAACACAACACCTGATCAAACCGGGCGATGTGTTGTATATCAGCATCAAATCCATCAATCCAGAGATCAACGCCCTCTTCAATCCAGAAGAAGGTACCGCCAATATGTCCTCTATGTCGTACCAGAAATTCACCACCCCCGCAGGAGCTTACCTCTATGGCTTCGAAGTCAACGAGTCCGGGGAACTGTCATTGCCTGTGTTGGGTAAAATACCAGTTGCCGGATTGCCTCAGCAGTCTATTGAAGACCTGGTGCAGCAGAAAGCCGATATCTATCTCAAGTCGGCCATGGTAAAAGTCAAACTGCTCAACTTCAAGGTAACGGTCCTGGGAGAAGTCAGAAACCCCGGGGTATTTTACAACTACAACAATACCTTCACCGTGCTCGAAGCATTGGCCATGGCCAGCGGAAACACGGACTTTGCAAGCATCAAAAAGATCATGGTCGTGCGTCCGGGGACCGACGGCAATACGTCTTATATGCTGGACCTGTCGTCCAAAGACATCTACCTGTCGGAAGCCTTTTATTTGCATCCCAACGACTATGTGTTTGTGCAGCCCGACAAGCACAAAAACCTGCAGCTCAACAGCCAGGCTTATTCGATGATACTCTCATCGATCTCGTTGATGCTGGCCGTCCTCGCCTTCGCCTTAAAGTAAATAAGGAACACAAATAAAAAAGAACACGATTCAATAGATAAAAAAAAACATAGATTAAGAAGATTAGCACAAATAAAAAAAATAAAAGGAACACAAATAAAAAGAAGAACCACAGATAAAAAGGATTAACACAAATAAAAAAAAAGAACACAGATTTAATATTTAAAAAAAGGGGAACACAGATTTTACGGATGAGACGGATTTACACTGATAAAAAAAATGAAAAATATCCAATTAAATCCGTAATCCGCGTAATCCGTTTAAATCCGTGTAATCTGAATTCGTGTAATTCGTTTTAATCCGTGTAATTCGTAATTTTCACTATATGCAGAACGATCAAATAAAAAACAACAATGTAGATCAGGAAGAAGAGATCAATCTTCGCAAGATACTGGTGATCGCCCTAAAAAACTGGCACCTGTTCCTAATCTTTGGATTTATCGGCCTCCTGGGAGGCTATACGTACAGCCGGTATTCGCAGCAGGTCTACCAGCTCAGCACCAACATCATGGTTCCCCAGAAGTCAGGCGGACTGGGTGCAGGACTGGAAGAAATGTTTAAAAGCCAAATGCCCAATAGCAAGACGGATGTCTACAACCAAATTGCCATTCTGAAGTCGTTCAACATCAACAACCAGGTGGCCCAAAACCTGAACTGGAGAACTTCCTGGTTCAAACGTGACCAGCTGAACCTGACCAACCTGGGCAATGAAAAAGACATCTTTGGCTGGAAAGCCTATTACAAGGATGCCCCCTTCACGGTCTTCGAAACCGAAGGCACCTTCAACAGTCCGGGTATCAACCTGTATCTGACGCCCATCTCCACCAAGCAGTATCAGCTCAAGGTCGATGGCAATGTTATCTACAACGGTGCACAAAAAGAAATTCATCTGTCGGCCACCTGCAGCTACGGCCAAGCCTTCGAAAACGACTATTTCCATTTTACCATCACCCCCAACTTCAACAAGAATGAAGACCTGGACCACCTGTACTATTTCACTTTCAACGATCCGGCATCCATTGCCAGGGCTTACCTGAATAAACTGACCGTTGACCTGGACGACAAACTCTCGGAAATTATTCGTCTCCAGCTCATCGGTAAACAACCGCAACGTGAAATAGACTACCTCAATGAACTGATCTCGGTGTATCTTCAAAACAAGATGAGCTACCAGACCGAAACACAAAAAAGATCGCTGGCCTTCATCGACAACCAATTGGTGGGCATCTCCGACTCCCTGAATTCAGCGGGCAGCAACTTCTCCAAGTTCAGATCCGACAACCAGATCATCAACATCGGAGAACAGGGCACCCAGGTGATGGGAACTCTGCGCGATATTGAATCCCAGAAAACGAAAACCCAGATGCAGCTCGACTATTTCGGCAACCTGCTTCAATACCTGGGCAAATCGGACGATATCAAGAACCTGATCGCCCCTTCGGTGGTGGGTATCGAAGACCTTTCGCTCAACGCCATGGTCATGAAACTGAGCGAACTGTACAGCCGCCGCCAGGTGCTTTCGTTCAGCGCCAAGGAAGACAACCCGACCCTGCAGATGATCGAGAAGGAAATTACACAAACCAATGCCCGGCTGAAGGAAAACCTGCGCAACCTGATCAAGAATGCCGAGGTACTCAATAAATCGCTCACCGACCAGAAGAACAAAATCGTCGCACAACTCGACCGTCTGCCCAAGAAAGAACAAGACCTGATCAACTATCAGCGCCGCTATGAGCTGACCAATGAGATCTATACCTTTCTGCTCCAGAAAAGAGCGGAGATCAACATCGCCCTGGCAGGGGCCACACCCGAAGTTCAGGTCATTGATGCCGCACGTATAGAGACAGCCCAGCTGATCGGCATGTCGTCCATGTCGAAGATCATGATCGGACTGATCCTGGGACTGCTCATTCCCGGAATTTATGTGCTGATCAAGAACTTCTTCGCCAACACGATTGAATCACAGGAAGACATCGAAAAAAATACCAACATTCCCATCCTGGGCAATGTGATTCACAGCCGTACCGACTCGGACACCCCGGTGAACGACAATCCACGTTCGGGTATCGCCGAGTCCTACCGTTCAATCCGTACCAACTTACAGTTTGTACTCACCGACCCCAACAAGAAGGTCGTATCGGTCCACTCCACCAATCCGGGTGAAGGAAAATCGTTCACCTCGGTCAACCTGGCCACCATCCTGGCCATGAACGACAAGAAAGTGGTAATCGTGGGAGCCGATATGCGCAAGGCCCGTTTACACAAGATCTTTAACCTGCCCAATGACCGCGGACTCAGTACATACCTGAGCGGTCAGGATACGGTTGATGACGTGCTGTTTGAAACCCTGATCGACAACCTGAGCGCCCTTCCCGCAGGACCGGTTCCCCCGAATCCTTCGGAACTGATCGACAAGCCTGCCATGGAAACCCTGATGATGGAGCTTCGCAAACGCTTCGATTATGTGATTGTCGACAATGCACCGGTGTCACTGGTAACCGATGGGTTCCTGTGCGGCCGTCATGCCGACCTGAACATCTTCATCCTCCGCTACGGGGTCTCGAAGAAGGAACAGATCAAATACATCAACCAGGTGGCTGAAAACAAGATACTGGAAAACATCACCCTGGTGATCAACGACATCCAGGGCGCCGGCTTCGGGTACGGACAGAACTATTACTACAACTATAAATACTCGGGCTACGGCAACGGCTACTACGAAGAGTCTGAAAAGTCGTATAACTTCATACAACGGATGTTCAATAAGTCAAAAAGGGCCTAACGAAGAAGAAGTCAGAACACAGATTTTTATAGAAAAAAAGGAACACAGATTTTTATAGAAAAAAAAAAAGGAACACAGATTTGACTGATGGAACGGATTTCCACTGATAAGAAAATTAGAACACAGATTTTTATAGAAAAAAAAAAAAGGAACACTGATTTGACTGATGGAACGGATTTCCACTGATAAGAAAATTAGAACACTGATTTTTATAGAAAAAAAAAAAAGGAACACTGATTTGACTGATGGAACGGATTTCCACTGATAAGAAAATTAGAACACAGATTTTTATAGAAAAAAAAAGGAACACAGATTTGACTGATGGAACGGATTTCCACTGATAAGAAAATTAGAACACTGATTTTTATAGAAAAAAAGGAATACTGATTTATATGCAAATATTTCATGATTCCGGCAAACCTTACTCCCTTGTCCTCGGGAGTAACTAAAGTCAAACTCCGGAATGCAAACCTTAATAACCTTAGTAACAAGGCTAATACCCCCGCTCTCCAAACCTTAGTAACCTTAATCAATACCTTATAGCCATATCGTAAGGTTACTAAGGTTTGCATTCTGGGGGTTACCTTGGTTACTAAGGTTACTAAGGTTTGCATTCTGGAGGTTACCTTAGTTACTAAGGTTACTAAGGTTCGAGTTCTAGAGGTTTTCTTGGTTACTAAGGTTACTAAGGTTTGTATTCTGAGGATTACCTTGGTTACCCCCGAGGACTCGGGGCTAAGGTTTGTATTCTGAGGGTTACCTTAGTTACTAAGGTTACTAAGGTTTGTATTCTGAGGGTTACTTTGGTTACCCCCGAGGACTCGGGGGTAAGGTTACTGAGAATCGAGATCGTTCATCTCACATTCTCATTTCTCACATTCTCATTTTCTCACATTCTCATTTTCTCCCTATGATCATCGCCATAGACTTTGACGGTACCATCGTCGAACACAAATATCCGGCCATCGGGGCACCGATACCCTTTGCCTTTGACACGCTCAAGGCGCTGCAGAAAAAAGGACATCGCCTGATCCTGTGGACACACCGCAGCGGCAGAACCCTCGAGGCTGCCGTACAGTATTGCGCCGACAACGGGGTGGAGTTTTATGCCGTGAACCGAAATTACCCCGAAGAGAAATGGGACTCCCAGGAAAGCCGCAAGATCAATGCCGACTTGTTTGTCGATGACCGCAACCTGGGCGGACTCCCCTCCTGGGGCGAGATCTACCTGATGATCTGTCCAGAGGAGGACAAGATGACGGAGCAGGTCAAGAAGCCATGGTGGAGAAAGTAAGAAGGTGAGAGTGTGAGAAGGTGAGAAGGTGAGAAAGTGAGAAAGTGAGAGGGTGAGAGGGTGAGAAACGATCCCGTAGGGATTTGATATTTATAGAAAGAAGGCTCCACCTCGACGCAAACATTATCCCGTAGGGATTTGATATTTATCTTTTTATAAATATGTTGTCCCTAAAGGGACAAGCCCACAGGGAGATGAGATTCTTCTATAAATATTTTGTCCCAAAAGGGACAATTAAAAGGGAGAGAGATCTTATAAAAGATGTTGGTCCTAAAGAGACAATCTAAAAAATGCTAAAAAACTAATAATTTCCTGGAACTCAATCCGTGTAATCCGTTCAAATCCGTGTAATCAAATTAAGCAAATCGAACAACTATGCCTTCTACCCTACTGTTAAAAAAAATCTCCTCCTCCACCGAAGTGGTCGGCATCATTGGCCTGGGCTACGTGGGCCTGCCCCTGGCCGTTGGATTTGCACAGGCGGGGGTGAAGGTCATCGGCTTCGACAAATCCGCCACCAAGGTCGATCAGATCAACCGGGGCGACAACTACATCAAGGATATCCGCGATGCCGTGCTGCGCGAAGTGGTCGAAAACATCCAACTGATCGCCACCACCGATTTCACCAGGATCGGCGAATGTGACGCCCTTTTGATCTGCGTCCCTACCCCACTCGACAAATTCCGCAAGCCCGATATGAGTTACATCGAATCGGCCTGCACCTCCATCGGGCAAAATATGAAACCGGGTACCTTCATCAGCCTCGAAAGCACCACCTACCCCACCACCACCGAAGACCTGATGCTGCCCATCATCGAACAGGAAAGCGGATTGAAACATGGACAAGACTTCTGGCTGGCCTATTCACCCGAACGGGTCGATCCGGGCAACCTGAACTTCCATACCAAGAATACCCCCAAGGTCCTGGGTGCCATTAGCCCCGAGGGACTGGACATCGGACAGAAAATATACGCCAAGGCCATCGATCACCTGCACCTGGTCAGTTCACCCAAGGTGGCCGAGATGGTCAAGATCCTGGAGAACACCTACCGGCTGGTCAACATCAGCCTGATCAACGAACTGGCCCTGCTCTCGGGCAAGATGGGCATCGACATCTGGGAAGTCATCGAAGCGGCCAAAACCAAACCCTTCGGCTTCCAGGCTTTTTATCCGGGCCCCGGCATCGGAGGTCACTGTATCCCGCTCGATCCCTTTTACCTGGAACACATTGCCAAAAAATACGATTTCGACCTGAGCATGATCCATACCGCAGGGCATATCAACATGCGAATGCCCCATTACATGGTGATCAAGATATCAACGGCCCTGAACAGCCAGCGTAAGCCGATCAACGGCAGTAGCATCCTGTTCCTGGGAGTGGCCTACAAGCCCAACATCGACGATGCCCGCGAATCACCGGCCCTGGAGAT
Source organism: Prolixibacteraceae bacterium (assembly GCA_036504555.1). Classification (GTDB taxonomy): domain Bacteria; phylum Bacteroidota; class Bacteroidia; order Bacteroidales; family Prolixibacteraceae; genus Aquipluma. Next base: position 28,630 of record DASXUZ010000066.1, read on the forward strand.
CATCAACATGGTGTCCAAGAAAGGCGCCCTGGTCAGCTACCACGATCCGTTCATCCAGCAGGTACAGACCTCCCATGGGACGACCCTGCAATCCATCGAACTGAGCCCCGAAGCCCTGCAAGCCGCCGACTGCGTGGTGATCACCACCAACCATTCAGCCTTCGAGGCTGAGTTCATCACCCGTCACGCCAGGCTCATCGTTGATCTGAGGAATGTCATCAAGGAACCAAGCGATAAAGTCTTCAAGCTGTAGGGAGAGTGAGAAAGTGAGAAGGTGAGAATGTGAGAAGATGAGAAGATGAGAATGTGAGAAGGTGAGAAAGTGAGAAACGATCCCGTAGGGATTTGATATTTATAGAAAGACCTTGCACATTACCGCAGAAAACCTTAGTAACCTTAGTAACAAGCATCAAAACCCCAGGTCCCCAAACCTTAGTAACCTTAGTAACCTTAGTAACAAGCATCAAAACCCATGGTCCCCAAACCTTAGTAACCTTAGTAACCTTAAGATAGAGCTATAGGGTGTTAATTAAGGTTACTAAGGTCACTAAGGTTTGGGTTCCTGGGGTTACCTTGGTTACTAAGGTTACTAAGGTTTGGATTCCGGGGTATGACTCTGATTACTAAGGTTACTAAGGTTTGGGTTCCGGGGTATAACTCTGGTTACTAAGGTTGTCCCGGATTTAATTTGGTTTTCTATAAATATTATGTCCCTAAAGGGACAATTAAAAGGGAGAGAGATCTTATAAAAGGTTTTAGCCCTAAAGGGACAATCTAAAAATGTTAAAACGTTCATAAATTTCTGGAACCCAATCCGTGTAATTCGTTTTAATCCGTGTAATCTTTTTTTTGTGTAATCTTTTTTTTGTGTAATTCGCTTAAATTCTTGAATTTTGTATTTTAATGTAATTCGTAAATCGATGGAAACTTTAATCATCAAACCAAAAGATAAAGCTGAACTCAAATTCTTTCTTGAACTTGCCAAAAGACTCGGAACAAAGACAACTACTGTTGAGGACGATGCAGATGAACGACTTTTCCAGACAATGGAAAAAAACAGAAAGACACCCAGGGAGGATAAAAACAAAGTGATGAATACCCTGCATCAGATCATCAACGAATGAACGTAGAATTCTTAAGCGGTTTTGAGAAAGATTTAGCGAAAAACAGGGATAAAATACTTGCTCAAATCATTCTCGATTGTATCGAATTATTCGAGAAGGCTAATAGATTAGATGATGTGCCTAATATTAAAAAGCTAAAAGGTCATCCTTCAGCCTTCCGTTATCGCAAGGGGAAATACAGAATTGGATTCTATTTGGAAGATGATACAATTGAATTTGCTGCTTTTGATAATCGAGGTAAAATTTATCGCCGTTTTCCTTAACCATGGTGATGATCGTTTTACCGTAAAACTCATCCGTGTAATTCGCATTTCGTGTAATTCGCATTTCGTGTAATTCGTTTAAATTCGTGTAATTCGTCATCCACCATACTATATACTTTTTTTACCCGTTTTAAATTTGTCTTTCGTGTAATTAGTATTTTTTATTAGTTTCGCGCAATTCGTATTTTTGATTCGTGTAACTAGTATTTTTGATTTGTTTTTAGTTCGTATTCTATATATAGCCCTGTTTATCAGTTATTTTTCGTGGTCATCCCTAGCTCAGAAGCCCAGGCACAGCGTAGCCCTGTGGCGGAACAATTGGGAACTGGAAATCAAAACCGGGCCGGTAACCGTTTTCACACCCGTGCCCTGGCAATACCTTGACCAAACCAATAACCTGAACATTCCGGTCCAGACGCCAGGACTGGCGAGCCTCTTTTCCCTTAGGAAAAGCCTCAGTCCCCACTTCGAGGCCGGTTACCGGTTCAGCTACTTAAAGGTGCAGGGAGCGTCGCGGGATAAATGGCAGGACAAGGTCGATGTCCGAACACAGGTGTACACCCACTGCTTCCAGTTGCAGTACAATTTTAAAAGAAACGATGTCGATAAGCCCCTGCTCAATTACTTTGTGTA
>DASXUZ010000067.1:0-1711 GCA_036504555.1 Prolixibacteraceae bacterium
ACACACCGATCGAGAAACGTATTTCCAATTTGCGCGATAAATATCACGGAAATGACCGGGCAAACGAGATATTGGATGCAACTCTTAAAGAAATGGATATCCACCGGAGATTTTCAGACTGGTTTGGGTATGTTTTTTACATATTAATAGCTCAGTGAAGTTCCGACTTGCAGGCGCCGATGGAGTGATCACATGGCCCAAATTTACGGAATTGCTAAAACCTGGGGTGAAATAAATACACGCCTGAAAAATGCAAATTTTTCAGTCAGGCACCCACGCGAGATTGAAACGTTGCTTGATGAAACCAAAATGGAATGTGAGCAACAAACTTTGGTAGCCAGGCAGAAAATTGAGGCTGAAATTGATGCACTGGAACAAGCCTATGAAGATGAAAAAAAACAGGTCGAGCTGCAATTAAGCCAGATAAACGAAAAATACCGTGGGGAGATCGAGCAGTCTGAGGGGATCGTGGATCTTTTTCAACATAACCCTGGGGTGTTCGGATTCCTCAGAAACTACGCCAGAGTCCGGCGAGAATCTCAGAAACTTACCAGACTCAGGACTGAACAGGGCGAACAAAATAAAGCTCTCAAACAAGCACTTGAAGATCAAAAATTGGAATTGGACACAAAAAAGTCGTTGAAGGGTGAACTGGTCGAACAAGAATGCGCGGGGATCATTTCCAAGGTTGACATATTGAAAAATGTTGTGGGTTCTCCAGAATTTTCCAGGGCAGGCGCAGAAATTGAACTTGAAGAAAGCCTGCAAGGATTGCCAGAAAATATAATCTTATTTAACAATATCAGTCTACAATCCGAGGATGGGCTGGTCATGGATAGAAAGAAGTTTTTTCATGCCCATGTGGATCATCTCGTTCTCACACCGGCAGGAATTTTCTTAATCGGAATAAAGATCTGGCACAAACATCTCACGATAAATACAAATGAACATGCACTAATAGACCAATTGATCCAAACCACCCAATTCTGCAACCAGTTATTCCGGCCGGATTTTCCAGCGCTCATCATTCGAAGTATTCTTGCTTACAAGGGTCACCAACCTGAAAATCAATCCTCCACCACGGTTAAAGTTCTGCCAATTTCAGAAGTATCCGGTTATATCAACTGGTTCAACGATGAAATGTTATCAAATCAAGAATACACCAATTTGTCTACGCGCATAAAAGAAGTGGCCAAAACCTCTGGTGGAGAATTATAGAATGAAGTTTGGGATCGAAGTAGTCCCGATTGGGATCATACAGTGACCCTCGTAATGTTGTCGAATTAGCCAAGGCAGCGGATGCCGCTGGCTGGGAGGCAATTTGGGTCTGGGACCATGTTTTATTCCCTTATGGAATCGGTGATCCCTCGATCACCCTGGCTGCGGTTGCTGAAGGGACCAGCCACTTGCGCCTTTGCACCAGCATTCGCCAATACCTCGTTACCGCCCGCACTTACTGGCCCAATTACACGCCGAATTGGATATTTTATGCCAGGGCCGCGTCATATTCGGGACCGGGCTTGGGGTTGCTTCCGATTTCAAACCATTCGGTGATAAGGTAAATGATAAAATCCATGGAAAGATGACCGACGAAGGTTTGGCAGTCTTAACCAAAATGCTTACAGGCAATCAATTCAGTCATTTAGGAAAGTATTACAGCGCAAATATGGTCCAACTCATTCCGGCTGATGTTCTAAAACCTCGGATTCCC
>DASXUZ010000068.1:0-10478 GCA_036504555.1 Prolixibacteraceae bacterium
AGGTCAGTACCGTGGTAGCTTCATTGTTGGTTATACCTGCTGTTGGTGGAGTGACATTCTCGGTGATGGTGATAGATGCCACTGCAGTACAGCCGTTAGCTCCTGTTACAGTTACAGTATAAGTTCCAGGAGTAGTGATCGAAAGACCAGCGGCAGAACCGACTACATTTGTTCCTTTCTTCCATTCATAAGTGCCAACGCCCGTTGCCGTTACACTGATCGAGGTGAGCGTACAAGTAAGTTCAGTTGCACCGGTATTGTTTGTAATACTAGCAGTTGGTGGAGTATTATTGAGTGTAGTTGTTACACTTTCCGTATCGGTACATCCGCCAGCATTTGTTACCGTAACGGTAAAAGTTCCGGCTGTGCTCACTATCAAGTCCGCAGATGTTCCAACAACTGTAATTCCATCAGACCAAGAATAACTGGTTCCTCCACTTGCCGTTAACGTTGTATTAGGTGTCGTGCAGCTAAGGTCTAAGCCATTGCTTAAGGCAATATTTGCAATTGGCAAAGGATTGACTGTAACACTTTTTGTCCTTGTTGTAGAACAGCCACTTACAGCATCCGTTTCCATGAACGTAACTGTATAAATGGTACTTATGGCTGGATTTGCAAAAGTGATAATTGTACTTGGGGTGCCAGCATCTGAAATTGTCCATTCGACACCTGGATCACCAGGTGAAACGTCCCAGTTAAATGTATTGCCTACATTTCCAGGAGTTACAGTAAATGTTTTGGCGATGTTTGGACATGCAGTTTGAGCCATTGCTCCTGTCGTACTGGCGATAAGCATCAGCAGAATGACCAGCCATTTTAAAAATCCGTGTTTTGTTTTCATTTTTTTATTTTTATTTATTTAGTTTTATTTATTTCTTGCCTGAAATTTGGTCTCCGGGACTATTTTTAATAGCTCCCAAGGCCCGGTTCGAACCATCACCAACCGAACCCTCCGAGAGTTCAAGTTGAGTAAGCCAGTGTAATAACTTCATTTGAACAATGGTAGGCCGATTGCCTTCTTTTATATTTGTCAATGTCTTTTTCATTTTTCTAAATCTTAATTAATTGAGATTTCTGAAGTTGCCGGAAGTCCTTTCAAAAAGAATTTCTGGTAATCATTCGATGGATTGAAGTCGCTACCATTCACGATAAACAGGGTATAAACTGTTTGGGTGTATGGATCACCATTGACCACATTGAGGTTGAATATCTTGGTGGCACTTGCAATCCCGGAAAAGGAACCAGTACCGTTGTTCACCGTTAAATAATCCACAGGTAAAGAACTTAGGTTCTGTGCAAACAGGTAATAAGTAAAACCCCAGGTGGTGGTACCGCAAATCTTGCCAACAGTCCAGGTGATGGTAACTGGTGTTCCCCCTGCTACTTGTCCCTTGCAGGTATTTCCCGGATCTTCCACCTTCAGGTCAAAATTGTTTTGAAGACTAATCTGCTGTGTTGCCCTTGTATTACAGGTGGCATTGGCTTTGATCGCTTCGATGGTATAAGTGCCTGGGGTAAGAGTGCCCGGCCATGTGATTTTTACCGAAGCGGCATGGTAAGGCAAGTTTGAATTATCAATGAGGTAGTCAATTCCAGGCGTAAGCAAAGTGCCACTTGTGCCAGCGCCTGCATATACATTCCAGGTATAACTGTGCCCGGCTTCAGGGCCCGATGCATCGGCAGTCACATAATAGCGGTAATCGCCGCACTGTTTGGGTAAAATTCCAGAACCTCCCCCACTGACTACCGCATTGCTCAGTGTAATTACTGTCGGTGTCTGATTGACTGTTATGGAAACAGCATGTGTTCCGACACAGCCGTTCACATTGTTTAAATACATGGTTCCTGAATATGTCCCGGAAGGTGTATTGGCTGAAATGACGATTCCTGTTAAGGTTCCTGCACCCGCCGAAAAAACAAATGAAGTAGCACCCTGATCAGCCAAACCTGCCGCATTGGCTGTTGAATTCCAATCAATGCTGTAAGCGTTTGGACTATTAGTGGTGCCGGTATAGGCCATTGTTGCTGTTTGCGCGCTGGCACTGAAACAGACCGAGGCAACTGTTCCCGGGGTATTGATAGTTGGTGGTGCATTGACCGTGATTCCAAAGGTGGCGGCAGTTCCAGTTCCACAGGAATTTGTTCCTGCGACTGACAGTGTTCCAGATGTCGCGTTGGGTGCAAAATTGATATTGATGGAATTGGTTGTTCCACTGATGAAAGCACCCGTACCAGAATAAGTCCATACATAAGATGTAGCGTTGGTAATCGCACCCACACTGTAGACAATCCCGTTCTGACTGTCGCATACTGCTGATGAACCTGTTATGGTTCCTGCGGATACTGGAATTGAAGTAACAGAAACTGTTGCGATATTGCTGGTAACGCTTCCAGTCGCATTGGTTACAATAACCCTGTAATAAGTGGTGGCTGTTAAAGCTGTTGTTGTATAAGTTGCTAAAGTGGCACCTGATATATTCGTATAGGACCCATTGAGTGATGTGGATGATTGCCATTGATAACCAGTAATTGAACCCAAAGCTGTTACACTCAAAGTAGCAGTATTATTGGAACAAATATTTAAACTGGCCGGTTGTGTAACGATCACAGGGACAGTACCTGTTGGTGGAAGAATGGTAATTGAAAAACCATACACAGTACTGCAAGAACCTCCGCTTGATGAGGAAATAGTGATCGTCCCATTATAAGTCCCAACAGTAGGATTGGCTGGAACATTCAGCACAATTGGAGAAGTCCCAATGATCGTGGGTGAGGAAATATCATTAAACCCTAGGGCGTTGTCAGCAATCGAATAGTCAATGGTGTATCTGTCAGCCAAAGGTGTATTTGATGGGTTGGTATAAGCAAGGCTGACTGTTGTAATTCCTTTTACAACTGAAAGACTGGTACTTGTAAAGGTAACAGTTGCAGAAGGAGATGGTGAATTGAAATTAATGGCCACCGATGAAATGGCCGTACATGAAGGACTCAAGATGTTGTAGGCTTTTACAAAAATATTGGATAAGTTAGCAAGCAGTGGACTTGTTTTTAGAACGATTGCTCCCCCTGTCCCAACATATTGCAAACCATGTGAAACCCCCGCACCATCAACAAGTTGGTATATCACTCCAATCTCAGAACTTGCTAAGGTCAATTGTCCTTCATCACCCACGCAATAGCTTTTATTTCCTCCAGTATAGGAAGGAATAACAGGCGCCATACACTGCACAATTTTTACATTTGATGGGTCACTCTCACATTGGCCCACAGTCGTTGCAGTTACATACACCGATGCCCCCGAATAAAATTCATAGCCAGGAATGCTTGAAATGGTCCAGGTATTTCCAGTCCAACTTGCTGAATATGTAGTTGAAGAATTTGCAATATAAAGGGTAATCACATCTCCATTGGTACCGGTTCCCGAGATTGTAGTTGCACCTTCGTAAATAGGGCTGGTTACAATGCTTATTGGATTGCTTGTTTTGCTACCCAAGGTTTTTATTGTAGAAGTAGCGATTGAACCTCTTGCAAAGGTGGCTTTGGCATAAATTTGATCGCCTCCGATTAAACTGAGGCCTGATATCGTCCAGCCTCCCAAGGAATTCACTGAAGCAGCCACTCCAATGGCTATATCAGGAGAACCCACCTTGTACAATTGGATGGAAGCGTTGGTTGCATTAATAAATCCAGTGATTGAATTGACACTTCCGCAATAGGTTCCCGAAATAAAAGGAACCGGTACTGTTTTAACCGTTACCACAGAACTGGTGGCCTCACACTTTCCAACTTCGATTGCCGCCACGTATAAAGTGGTTGTATTTCCTACCAATGAAGAAATAACCATTGACCAACTTGTTCCGCTTACAATGGCATTTCCAATGGATAGTCCATCTTTATAAACAGTCACAGTCGCCCCAGCACCGCATGTTCCGGTTAAAGTATTGTCTCCCGCGTACACATTTTCATTGATGACCGGGGTAACGGAAGGGGAACAAACAACTGTAGTAGTGGCACTTCTTACCATACAATTACTTCCATTGCTGGAAGTTACGTATATTACATCATTGAAAGCTAAGGTCAAGCCTGTTTTGGTCCAACCTGTACCTGAAACCGTGGCAGTTCCCTGTGATACATCGTTTTTAAATATTGTAACTGTTGCTGAAGTGCCACATGTTCCCGAAATACTGGTAGTTCCAGCAGTAACAGGATTTGTGATAAATGGTGTAGTTGAAAAAGTTCCACCACAAAATGTTGTTGAAGAAGACAAACATCCATTACCTGTAACACGTACATACCAGGCTGTAAGCTTATCAGATCCACTACCTGTAAATGTATAAGTTGTACCAACAATTGCTAGAGTTCCTCCAAACGGAAGATTATCAGCTACATTATAAATTCCTACAGTATAACTGGCGCCACCAGAAAAGGTACAGGATAATGTATGTCCGCTTGGGTCTGAAGTCAAATTCGTAGCTGCAGGAGCAATACAGGGAGGACTAGCTCCTGCCAGAACAGTTCTCGGATTACAATTGGCAATTGATTCTCCTTCATTATTGGCAGTGTTGGTGGCCGTTGCAGTAATAACATCACCTGTAAGCAAGCTGCTCCCGATATTAAATGTCCATAAGTTCGAAGAAACAGTTGTTGTTCCAAGTAAAGTTCCATTCTTATAAACCTTAATTGTTGTAGTGTTGGCTTCAGTTGAACTTCCCGAAATAAAAGTACTATTTGTAGTAATCGGGACACTGATCATTGGACAATCCGAACGATCCAACACTTCCTGTCCGGGAACAGTGGGTGTTTGTGCATTGATTAAATCCGTAAACACCTGGTCCAGATTTCCGTCAGCTCCTGCCCCTCCGACATCTGAAACCGCATTGTTGCCGATGGCCGGCATGGGATTCATACTTGTCAGGGCCACATATCGTAAAGGGGTTGAACTGGTAAAGGGCAGATTGGTAAAAGGCAGATAAAAATCGTAGAAATAGTCGAAATCACTCCCATCCGTTGAAACGGCCACTGATTTCTGGCAATTGGTATCGTAAAGGTAGCTTGCTACTTCTACACCCGAAAGAGTTCCATCTACATTGTATGCCTTCACATTGAAATTGGTTTCCAAAACAATTTCCACTTCAAATCCCGGATTACCGGCTATAGCATTGGGGTCGGGACTAAGGCCTGTAAAACCCATTTTCCCATCAGTATCAATTAATATAGAATAGGATTTTGAGTTGGGGGCATAGCCGCTCAAGCGGAAACGATAAAAAAGAGAGGTCCCATTGGTATAGGTTAAAATCGCGTTATTTCCTGCGGCATCAACCCCCACAATTTCAGAAAACCCGCCTGTGGGTCCTCTGAGAAGGTCTCCCCGGAGGTCGGGTTTCACCAGTGCCACAAAAGGGATCTCACTTTGTGTAACATCGTTACTTGGAGGGATGGTAAACCCCAATTGTACTCCATTGGTCTTCTTGGAAACATAGCCATCCCCATCGGGGTCAAGTATTGAATTTCCAGGAGCACTGGCAGGTTTAATGATCAAGCCTGGTGTTTGACCCAAAACTTTCAGAGAAACGCCAAAAACAAAAGTGCTCAGAAGAATAAACGTGAAAATAATTCGTATGAAAGTAGGTAAAACTTGTTTCATAGGCTTTGGGAAAGGAGGAGGTTGATAATCACTATGAATAAGCCCAAAGCCGAAAATACAGGTTGAATAGAGTTTGAAGGGTGCTCACCCCTCGATTGCAGTTTTACCTGGCACACTTGCCAGATTGTTTCTACAACACTCCTATCAGAAAAATAAATAAATAATTTACTCGGCATCCCTGTTATTTCCGTTAACTAATTTTAAAACTAATTATATCTCCTTAACAATAGTGGATGAACTACCAAAGCAGCCCTTCGGGTTAGCGAAAATGGGTTTTCACTGATCAATAATATCTGAAGCCTATCCAATTTTCAAATTTTGGTGGACGAATTGGATGCATTAATTCTCCTAATAGTATTTTATAAAAGGAAGATTTACTGCCAGCAGAGAGAGAGATTCGTTTTTAACGAAAATAGCCAACACTTGAACTTGCATCAATCAAACTGTCGTGTAACAGTTAATAAATAGGGCGGAGAGATAGTGGCATCGGGCATAGGCGTTGAGTCGGCTGACTATCATTCATCCTACCTTGATCCTCTCCTCCAATTAATGTCAACTCATACTTTTCTGATACCCATCCGACACTCATCTGTAACCTTTCTGTATGGTGAGGTTACAGAAAGGTTACAGATGAGTTACACATGGGTTACAGATGACAATGACAGAAGGATGGGAACAAGGAAAGAGAATGCCTGCCTGCCGGCTCCACGCCCCACGCCCCATGCCTCTATTTCGCCGCCCGACATATTAACTATTACACGACGATACGATGTTCATTACCAGGCAGCTAGTTCCTAACTATTCGTGGATAAATAAAATAAATCCGTGCTATATCCATCAAATAAATCCTCCATCAGGAGTACTCACTTTTTCTAAGCGAACTAAATGTATCTTTCCCAGTATATGTAAAGCCAGGGCTTGAATAAGTGGATTATAAAAAATTTTTACACAAAGCGTATAAAAACTACGAATTTCATATTATATAATGTATTTTTGCTACCACTTCAACATGTATGATTGAATCGGAGAGAAAAGATTACGCGGAGAGAAAGTAGAAATCTATTATTGAATTAACCTTGCACATCCATGGAGAAAATTTTAATTATCGATGACAACAAACTGATTTTAAGATCTCTAAAAGAATCGATCAGTAGGATGGGTTATACAACCATTGAGGCGGAAGACGGTGAAACAGGTTTACTTCTTGTGCATTCTGAACACCCGGATCTTGTCATTACCGACTTTCAAATGCCCGGCATTGATGGACTTGAAGTACTGTCCAGAATCCGCAAATTAAATATTGCATTGCCCGTTATCTTATTGACCGGTCATGGGGATGTCGCCCTGACCATCAAATCCATTCAGTTCGGAGCCTTTGACTTTCTTGAAAAACCCATTGATCCGGCAAAGCTCAAAACAACCATTCAATTTGCCCTTAACTCTGTAAAAGTCTCAAAAAGTCTGGACGAGGTATTGCATGTCGATGCATCGAGCGAAAACATGCTGGAGGATAATATCCTGGTTGGAAAGACTCCTCAGATGAAGGAAATCTTCAAAAATATAGGCCGCATCTCCATGAGCAAGGTCAATGTGCTGATACAGGGAGAAACCGGTACGGGAAAAGAATTAATTGCCCGTTTGGTCCATTATTTCGGTGTTACCCTCAATAAGCCCTTGGTGGTTGTGAATTGCAGCGCGCTCACTGAATCCCTGCTCGAGAGTGAGCTTTTTGGCCATGTTAAAGGATCCTTTACAGGTTCTGTCCGTGATAAAAAGGGTAAGTTTGAATTGGCAGGTGATGGAACGATTTTTCTGGACGAAATTTCAGAAATATCACTCAACACCCAGGTAAAACTATTACGCGTCATTCAGGAACTCGAATTTGAAAGGGTGGGCGGTGAAGAAGTAATCCCCATGAAAGCCCGTATCATTACAGCAACAAACAAGAGCCTGGAATCATTGATCAAGGAAGGAAAATTCAGGGAAGATCTCTATTACAGGTTGAAGGTTTTCACCATCGACCTTCCACCGCTGCGGGAAAGAAAAGAAGATATCCGTGACCTGGTGATCCATTTCCTGTATAAATTGAATAAACGATTCAATAGAAACGTTGTGAAAATTGGCGATGGGGTCATCGAGATGCTCAAAGCCCATGATTGGATGGGAAATGTTCGGGAACTCGAAAACACGATCCTACAAGCCATTGTATTGTCGAAAAGCGACGTACTGGAAAAAGAAAACATTTCATTGATTTTCAGGCAACAACACAACGGACATGCTGTGCCAGAAATTTCGCAATATCGTTCACTAGCTGACCTGGAGAAATACCATATCAAAAAAATCCTGGATGAGGTGAACTGGAATAAACTGGAAGCTTCACATATCCTTGATATTACGCGACCTACCTTAAATGCCAAGATAGAAAAGTACGACCTTATCAGGAATTAGAAACTCTTTTGTCTTATTTTAGTGCTTCAGCAGCAAAAACTGAAGCAGCTTCGCGCGTTGCAAATCCAGTAATGAACACCTGATACAGGTTGTTTTCATACTTGATGTTGACAGGCTGGGTTATGTAGTCAATTGATTTATGATAGGCATTGACTGCCTCTTCCTCTTTTTCATATTCACCCAACTGAATCCATACTTTGTGATTATTGCCAGGAATATAGGAAGTCTCTATGCCTGATTTATGCAGTTTAGAATCCAGATCCCTGGCTTGGGCAGCATTGGCAAGACCAGTCAACTGCACGTAATAATAATCCTTGCCGTAAACGATCTTGGCTGGCTTTCCTGTCAGCCCACCGACTTTTTTATAGAGGGCAAATGCGTTCGCCTTGCTTTTAAAGGCCCCCAGATAAAGCGTTTCACTTAAATCTTCGATGAGTAGCGCCTTCTTATTGGTCAGCTCTGCGGGTTTATTATCAGGAGCTGCGGGTTTAATACCAGGAGCAGCCTGCTGAATGTCAGGAGATTTTGCATCTCCAATGATCTTCTTCTCTGCTTTTGTTTTTTCGACCGATTGCTGAATGGGATGATCCGCTGCCGGTTCAACAGGTTCAATCTGTGAGGTATTTTTAATGGAATCAGGCTGCTCCTCCTGATCAGGGCTCAGCACAAAATCAAGGCCGTCAATCATGTCCCCATCCACTGATTTGGTAAAGGTGACCGGCATCTTTTCGGGATATGCCTTCATGTTTATTTTTTTAAGCTGTTCCCTGTCAATGCGAACCGTATATTTACCAGGCTTCAATCCAAGATAACTGTAATAACCGTCAGATTCGGTCAAGGTACGTCCCACCAGGGTTGTATCATTCAGATAGAAGGCAACAAGGATTCTCCCCTGCCCTTTCGACCCGTTATAGACCGTTCCTGAAGCCTCGCCCATCACTGAAATCGGAACTTCTATATTCTTAAACTGGTTGGGATCAACCATCACTTTCATGGTTAAGGCGTGCATTTGCCATGAAATATTGTCAAAGCTGTTTTTGTCAAGTTCCAGTAAATAACTGGTATAGGGTGTCAGATCCAATACTCGTATGGTGGTGTCTTTGTCGTTTCGTACGATTGTCCCTCCATTGATCCTGAACTGAAGTCCCCCTATCTTCTGTTCTCCACGATCGTGCCGCCCGTTTCCGTTGGTATCAAGGAAAGGCAGAATCGATAAGGCGCCTTTGCCTACACTGGTCCGGTTATTGGTTCCCAGGTACCTGCTCTTCCGATCAACGAGCAAACTGCCCCTGGCCGATTCAACCAAGGTGTTCTGATTGTTCGTATTTCTGATTGAAAATCCGGTTTGGGCAAATGAAAGATCGTAGCGAAACCCCACTTCAAAACTTCTGGTATTGCTGCGGAAATTTTGCTCGAAGGACATGCTTAAAAATCCCTTTTTAAACAAGGGCTTTTCAAGATTGGTCTTGACGGCAATCAACTCTTTGTTGTTATAATCATACTGAGCCTGTGGGGTAAGGGCAATACGGGAAGGTAACCTGAAAGCCAAGGATAGATTGCTGTATACATACGGTTTACCCAGATCGGTAAAAATCCCATAGGTGGTAAAGTTGGTACTGACCCCATAAATCGATCCGGACCAAAGCATTTCAGCATTGGTATTTTTCAGGTTGGGAAGTACAATCTGATTAAAGGAGAACCTTGAATATGCTGAAAAATTCTTTCCCTTAATAGGGATGGAAATCGTCGCTTTCCGCTCTTCAAGGTAATTGTATATGATGGCCTGCTGGCCTGGAACATATTTGGTATAGTTTATTTCAAACTGCAGGTTTGATGGAAGTCGGTAGCTCAACATTCCTTTTGCCCGCACCCCATAAGTATATTCTCCGGTTACAAGCAAACCGCTCAGTAAGCGAAGTGATGAGCTTACGAATGGCATGGCATTTCCTGTCTCTATCGATGAAAGGTATTCGACCCCACCTCCGACAGTTAATCGGCGGCTGACTCCATAATTGAAGCTGCCCCGGGAAAACCTGCTACCTACGCTGTCTTCCACGAACCCGGCGCTCATGGTATATTCCAACTCCTTGGGTGGCAAAAAATTAAAGGGAATGCTGATATTCTCTTCTTTGATCCGTTCTTCTCCCCAAAGACCATAAAACCGGAGCTTCACTGCAGAATTACCATAAACCAGGGGCACCTCAAATTTATAAAATCCCGAGGCATCAGCCTTCATGTAATCGACCAGTACATTGTTCACATAGAGTTCAACCAGCCAGTTGGGTTCAGTGATATCGCTCAGTGTATAGGTGCCGAAGGAACGCCGGTAAGTAGTTGGGGTATTGGTGAACTGAACCCCTACAATCGGATCATAAATGGAAGAGGT
>DASXUZ010000069.1:0-2330 GCA_036504555.1 Prolixibacteraceae bacterium
AAACAAGGGTCGTTTTGCTGTATATGCAGACGGTAGGGAGGAATCCAGATAAAGTACAAATTTCACGAATTAAGACGAATTACACGGATTGTCCTACTAATAACATAGTTTCTAAACGAAATACCTTTGCCTCAATTTGGAAATGGTTGTCTTATTAGGTAACTTTGGACAAATATTACTTTAGGGTGGAACCATTTAAGAGGAATATTAGTGTGTATAAGAACTATTTCTGGGATTTCTATAATGCACAGAATAAAGAGGTTCAATATAAAATTGATTGGGTGATTGGATTCAGAAGAAGACTCAAAAGACTCCGGTAAATGAAATCAAGAAGGCGGAAACTTTAAAACGTAAATATTATGAAGAAAAATCAAGATAATAATAATCTGACCTCTTGGGAGGATCATTTAGACACCAAATACGGGAAATTGGGAACTCCTTCAAGAGAAAAATATGAAGAGGAATTTGATGCCTTTAAAATTGGAGTAATCATTCAGGAAGCTAGAAAAAAGCAAAACATGACACAGGAACAACTGGCTCAAAGAGTTGGCACTACTAAGAACTATATATCACGTATTGAGAATAATGCAAGTGATATTCGATTGACAACTTTAATGAGGATTATAAGAGACGGTTTGGGCGGACATTTGAAATTATCAATGGAAATATAACAGAGAATCCATCCAGAGTCTATTTCTTCAATTTAGAACTTATGATTTGATCTTTAATTTTCTCACTTTAAAAAACTTTATTCCCCTATCTTTGCCCTACATTTTATTTGATATCCTATGTCTTTTTCCTTATTCGGTTTAACACCTGCCTTGTTAAAAGTTCTGGCTGACCAGAATTACACACAACCCTACCCCATTCAACAGGAAGTCATACCTGCTATCTTGAATGGGAAGGATGTATTGGGCATTGCCCAAACCGGCTCTGGTAAAACGGCCAGTTATGTATTGCCTATATTGACGAACCTGCAAGGCCAGTCGGAGACAAAAAACAGGCACGCCCGTGTTTTGGTGCTGGTACCAACGCGGGAACTGGCAGTACAGGTGCGGGAAGTTTTCGTTGTATTTGGATCATGGCTCCCGGTGCGGATTAAAACGCAGGCTGTTTTCGGCGGCGTGTCCATCAACCCGCAAATGATCGGTTTACAGGGAGTGCATGTTTTGATAGCCACTCCTGGACGCTTATTGGAATTGGTAGATTCGAACGCGGTACACTTATCCGAAATTGACACTTTGGTGCTGGATGAGGCCGATAAAATGCTCAACCTGGGCTTTCAGGAAGAGATGAACCGTATCATTGCATTGCTGCCTAAAAAGCGACAGAACTTACTCTTTTCAGCTACCCTGAGTGAAGAGATTTCAAATATCAACCAGGTATTACTGCACGACCCGGTGGTCATTAAGATTGAAGCAGAACGCGAAAATCTTGAGCTGATCGAACAGGTGGGCTATTTTGTCACTGAGGAAAAGAAAGGCCCGCTATTGCGATATATTATTAAGAAAAATGATTTAAAGCAGGTACTTGTTTTTACCTCTTCAGTTTACAAAGCCGATAATGTGGCCGATAAACTGCGTAAAAATGGGATTGATGCCGCTGCAATCCATAGTAAAAAGAGCCAGGGCGCCAGAACAGAGGTGCTAGGGATGTTCAAAGCGGGAAAAATTCGTGTGTTGGTGACGACCGATCTGTTGGCCCGTGGTATCGATATTGAACTTCTGCCGCATGTGATCAATTACGAGTTACCCCGTTCACCCAAAGATTATATCCACCGAATTGGCCGCACCGGGCGTGCAGAATCCAAGGGTGAAGCCATCTCATTTGTGACGCCTGAAGATCAGCATCATTTTAAAGTCATCCAAAAAAAGATGGGCAAATGGGTGGATATGATTGACAGTGAAAATATTGATTTAAAAGGGTATTAAGTTCCTAAGTACCAAAGTTCCTAAGTACCTAAGCTATTCACCCCATTTTGCGACTTTGCTACTTTGTTTCTTTGCTGCTTTGTCACTTTGTCACTTTGCTACTCTCTTTTGCTTATATTTGAACTCAGGTTAGTCAGGTTATCGTAAAAAGGCATTTCATCCATGCAAAATGGTTCATTTGAAGGCAAAAAATACCAAAGTTTAGGATAATAATTTTAAAGTATTTACCTTTGGTGAAACCAAAGGTTCAAACAAACCTAAGCAATTGAAAATCAAATGAAACCAACCACGCTTACAATCTTCCTCCTTGTACTTATTTTGGGAATACAGCCAGCCTTTTCGCAGGACGGTAAGCCCCTACCTGAAAACATAAAGACCATCGCAGCAAAGAGCCATCAA
>DASXUZ010000070.1:0-6722 GCA_036504555.1 Prolixibacteraceae bacterium
GACCAATGATGGATCCCTCCAGCTGGGTTTGTAGTTGGGTTTGGAAATCGGCAGGGCTAATACCGAATTGTCCCAGTTTCTGATTGTCGGGTTCAATGTTGATCGATGGTCCGGCAATGGTGATTCCATCGAATACATCGGCTGTCCCATTGACCGATTCTGTGACTGATGCAACTTGCCGGGCTAATTTCTGCAGAACGTTTACATTGTCGCCATACACCTTTATCTCGATGGGCTGCGTTGAACTCATGAGATCACCCAACATATCGCCGATGACCTGTCCAAAGTCGATTTGCAGAGCTGGCTGTGTGGATTCCACCTTCTGCCGTATCTCGTCAATCACTTCATTGGTGCTGCGGGTTCGGTCTTTTCGGAGTTGAATCAGGTAATCGCCATAGTTGGGTTCAGTAATGAAAAATCCCATCTGTGTCCCTGTCCTTCGCGAATATGTTTCAATTTCAGGTACAGAAGGGAATAGTTTTTCTACCTGGCGAAGCATCCGGTCAGTCTCCTTCAATGACGTTCCCGGTGGAGAGGTGTAATCCAAAACAATGCTTCCTTCGTCCATTTCAGGAAGGAAGCCTGTTTCCAATCGACTTGAAATAAAGAAGACCGACCCAACCAGGAAAGCAACGAATAAAAAGCTGATAATGGGTTTGAATATAAAGAAGGAAATCCATTGGCCATTTTTCCGCACCTGCTGTGTTGCTGTAGTTTTTAGCGGTTTTCGCTTTCCCGAGAGCATCAGGTAAATGACCGGTAGACCCATCCAGGTGACCAGAAATGAACAGATCAAGGTGATCATCATGGTATTGGCCAGTATCTTAAAGTAGGCCCCTGCCACACCACTGAGCAATATAAAAGGTAAAAAGATTACGATGGTACTGATGGATGAACCGATCATGGCGGGCAATAAATAGTTCACTGATTTTGAAATCAACTCCTTGGTAGGCGTTTCTGGATGCTCCTCGTGGGTGCGGTGAATCTGTTCGACCACCACAATGGCATCGTCAATAATGAGCCCTATGGAAGCAGCAATGGCACCCAGGGTCATGATGTTGAAGTTATATCCCAGGATATAAAGGGAAACCAGTGTGAGTGAAATGGTGAGCGGAATGGTGATGAGAATGACGGCACTTGATTTGACCGAGCGCAGAAAAATGACGCATACAATGATCGCCAACACCAAGCCAATCCAAAGGCTGTCGCTGACGCTGCGTATACTTTCATTGACAAAATCGGCCTGTACATAGTAGGAGGAAAGTGAAACACCGCGAGGCAAGATGGTTTTATTCAATTCCTCCACTTTTTTTGCAACGCCATTGGTAATGTCAATCAGGTTTGCATTGGGTTGTTTGACCACCGCTACAAGCACTGCATTTTCCCCGTTGGCATTGACTCTGACATATTCAGTTTGTTCTGCAATTTTGACGTTTGCAATATCCTGAAGGCGCAAAACTCTTTTCCCGTTGTTGCTGATGGTCAGATTCTGCAATTCCTCCAGATTTTCGACATTGGCATCGGTCACAGTCAGGTACATCCGGTTGTAGTCGTTCAGGTAACCATTGCTGCTGATGAAATTCGACTGGCTCAGTGCCGTGGTGATCATAGCCGGAGTGACACTTAAAGCGCTCATCTTTTGCGGCTGCAGCTCCACCTGAAATTCCTTTGTTTTTCCTCCTATCACACGTATTTCAGATACCCCGGGGACCTGAGATAGAAATGGCTTTACGATGTAGTTGGCCATCTGGTTGATTTCGATATTGCTTTTGCCTTCTCCCTTGATCACATACCCAATGACGGGTAAAATGGATGGGTTCATCTTTTCAACCGAGATCGTTGTTCCCGGAGGCAGTTCTTCTTTTATCTGGTTGATGGATGATTCAACCTGCTGCTTGCACAAGTCAATGTCTTCTTTCCAGCCCATGAAGGCAGAAATTTCACAGCTTCCCCTGCTGGTGATACTCCGTATGTTTTTCAATCCCGGAACCCGCTTAATGGCATTTTCCAAAGGCTTGGTCACGGTGATCATCATCTTGCTGACAGGCTGCAACCCATTGTCGGCAATGACCTTTATTTTGGGGAACGTCACTTCAGGGAAAAGTGACGATTGCATTTTGTTGTATGAGAAGATTCCGGCAGCCAGAATAATAAACAATACAACCGTAACCGGATTTTTATGGGAGACGAAAAAGCTCTTCATGGCTTATGGTTGAATAATATTTACCAGCGCAGTGTCGGGCAAGCCGTAATTCCCTGTATTGATGATACGGTCTGTTTTGTCAAACAAGGGGGCGATAATTTCAATTTGGGTATCAGTCATGATGCCTGTTTTTACTGGTATCTTAACGGCGGTTGAGTCGTTGATCAATTTCATTACCCAGAAGTTTTCCATCGTCTCGTCTGTCAGTATGCAATTCCGATCCGTGACTTGTGTATTGGCTTTGGTACTTTCCCGCAGTTGAACAAAAGCAGTCAGATTTTCAGGCAATTGAGTAGAAGTGGAGGGTTTGACAATAAAACGCTGGGTCTGAGAGGCCGCATCGATCGTAGATAGTTTGGACGTGATGATTCCCTTTATACTGGTAGAATCGGGCAACAGGATTTCGCAATTGGTGCCGATGGCTGCATATTTATTTTGTTCGAAAGGAACATTGAGCAAAAACACCAAGCTGCTCTGATCTGCGATGATGCATAGCTCGTCACCATCGGCTACGTAATCATTGGCCTGTTTGCTCACCTCTGAAATAATTCCAGCCCTCGGTGCTTTGATTGTCAGTTCGCCATCAAAGGCCAACTCCGGGTTGGATTTGCTGAAGCTACTCAATGCCTCAGCTTCCTTCGTCTTTATGGAATACAAAGTACTTCCCGCCTTCACAAATTCACCAATGTTAAAGTTTGTTTTGGTGATATATCCGTTGGCTGTTGACTTGATGGTATTTTTTCTAAGATAATTTGAGGTGGCCGTCAGGTTGATAACCTTGCTGATTGAACCAGTGGTAATTGAAGTGACGGTCACGGGCGTGGTAACTTTGGACGATTCTTCCTCTTGAGGTTTACTCTTAGGCTGACAGCTTACCAGTGCAAGCATCACAATAAGTTGGACGATGGTAAGTATCTTTCTCATTTCAGATAATTCATTTGATTGATGATTTGTAGACGATTCATTTCTGAAACGGTCAGACTGTTTTTTGTTTGGGTATAGTTATTCACTGTCGTCAGAAAATCAAGGAAACGCACCAGCCCTTTTTCAATTTCAATTTTGTAGAGCGCAATTAACTTTTCCTGTTCCGACAATTGATGGCGGATACCAACAATCAACTCATCGGTTAATTTCAATTGTTCCGTTAATTGATTAATCTGCTGTTTGTACTGCAAAGTATAAAATGCCTTGTAATCCAACCTCGAATTCTCAGCCAGTAAAGTTTTATCAACCTGCAGTTTCCGTTGCCTGCCATCATAAACAGGCACACTGAAATTGAGACCAACACTGGTGCCAAAGTTATGAGGGATATTCTGAGGCAGAATGGCCATAAAACCCGCATCGGCAAAGGCACTGAGCTTGGGACGGTAATTCAGGTCAATCAACCGTTTGCTGTTCTCATTTTTCAGGCTGTCGATCCGAAACTTCATCATTGCCGGCAAACTCCCCATGTTAAAGCTGTTCTGAATGGTCAGCTCAGGCTTGTTGAGCATGACCGCTGAGGTATCATTCATTCCACAAATGAAATTGAGCACTGCCAAGCTGTTTTTGTATTGGATGACTGCCTGCCGGATGGTGATCTCCTGGGCGGTAACAGAAATAGACAAGTTCATTAAATCGGTTTGGGGGTATATTCCCTGATCTGTTAATGATTTCAGCATCACTTGCTCGTCTTTTAACAAATCTAAAGTGTGTTGATTAAATTGAATCAAGGTATAATCAGCATAGGCTGTCAGGTATTGTGAAGTGATGCCCTTCCTCAGATCGGTTTCCGTAATTTTGACCTCCGTTTCAATGGTCTGGTTCAGCAATGATAGATTCCTGAATTGATTGTTCCTGATTTTTTTATTGAACAAGGGCTGTACCACATTGATTACAGCCGAATAGTTGGCCCCGTTGGTGATGGCTTCGTCATAACCGAAATTCCTGGCAGTAGGAGCGTACATGATTTGTGAAACCTGGTTGACCTGCGGTTTGTAGTTTGCCTGAACAAGCAAACTATCTAATTTGCCAGAAGCAAGCTGGTTACTGTAATCTTTCAGCAATGGACTATTGGCAAGGCCTTTCTGAATGAAATAGTCAAGTGACTGGGCATTGACAAAAAATCCTGAAACCAGAAAAAGCACAAAAGCGATGAGTTTATTGCTTAGCATGGGTTGAACTAAGGGTAAATTTTCAGGTGAAGATAAGAAATCATTTTAATCAGAGCAACGGAACATACACTCCTGATATGTTCCTACCTATGCGACACAAACGACAGTTGTGCCCTGCGATCAATAGACCGTCGCAAGTTCGCAAGTTCGCAAGTTCGCAGATTCGTGTACTTTTACTTTTCAAGATTTTAATCAGACAGTTTCAACAGTTGATGAATCTATAAATAATGAAGGCTGCGAACTTGCGAACTTGCGAACTTGCGAAGGTCTTTTGTGTCGCTTGAGCATCCAAGAACTCCTTCGATAAAACTTATAAGATTATTTGACAGGCGCTACCTCCAGCACTACAAATGTACCTGATTTCATGGCCGGACGTTGGTTGCCTTGGGCAGCTTCAAATTCGGCGGTTGGCAAGTACAGGTGATGGTTCCTTTTGTCAACTGCAATGGTACGGGCACCTTTTTGTGTAACTATTGTTTCGACGACCGTAAATTTGTCTTTGTTTTCTTCCTGGACCACCGTTATTGAGCCTTCGCCATTGGAGCTGTATGCCCTTTTGAGTGATGGATCAAATGCCACTCCATCGCAGCGATCCCCAATAGGGAGCTTTGTGAGCACTTTCCCTGCCTCTGCATCTGAAATAACCATGAGTTTATTGGCGCAAACACTGAATAACCGATGGGTTTCGTTGTCCAGGGCAAGTCCGCTGGGTTCTTCTCCCGGAGCAATCGACCAGGTCTTTTCAACTTTTAAAGTGGTGGCATTGATGACACTGATTTCACTTTTGTCCTCGATGTTGACATAGATCTTACCATTTCCATCACTTGCAGGAAACTCTGGTTTCCCATTGAGCTTGATGGTACCAATCACTTTGTTTGTTTTCGGATCGATCACTGTGGCATTTGCACTGCCTCCATTGAAGGTAAACAGCTTTTGCGAAAAAGTATCATATAATATGGCATCCGGGTTTTTCCCCGTCACCTTTATCTTGCCGGTGATCTCCAATGTTTTCAGATCGAAGACCGTTACAGAACTGTCTCGTCCGTTGCTTGTATATCCTTTGTTGAGGCTATTCACAGCAGCTACCCCATGAATTCCATTGGTGCCTGGAATTTTCCCAATTTGCTTTCCTGTTTTCAGGTCAACGACCAGGGCCATCGAGGAGTGGGACACATACAGGCGGTCAGATGACTCGTCCACAGACAGGTAATCCCAGCCGCCATCGCCTTCAAGGTGTATTTGATTGATGACCTTGTAACCCGGTTGTGCACTAAGTTGCTTGCTATTACTTAGAAGAACAACAATGCAGATAATGGATAGTAAATTTTTCATTTCATTTATTTTTTAATCATCAATTCTACATTGACTATTAAACGATTCAATGGTTTAATTCTAACTTATTCCGTTTTTTGTGATTGATCCATTTTTGCGCTTTATAGGATAGATAAGCGGATCCGGCTCCAATGACTGCACCTGCCAGCACATCACTCGGATAATGAACTCCCAGGTGCATCCGTGAATAGCCGACGGCTGAAGCATAGGCGTAGGAGGGGGCGATGACATACCATTTTGGAAAGGCAAGGGTAAGAGAAGTGGCTGTTGCAAAGGCATCTGAAGTATGGCCTGAGGGGAACGATGGGCTTCCTCCTGAGGTCATTTTTTGAATGTCTGGATACGTGACAAATGGTCTTGGCCGATTAACGGCATATTTCATGCCGGTTGCAACTGCGGTTGCCACAAAAAAAGAAGCGCCCATCATGATTCCTTTTTCCTGGATGGTCTTGTCTTTTTCGATCAACCCGGTACCAAATACAATGAGCGGGGCGGCAATGCTCACAGGCGCAGCACTATTGGTAATCACTTTAAACGTTCCATCGAGATGCTCATTTCGATCGATGTTGATGTGCCTCAGAAGACGGATATCTATATTTTGAGAATAGAGGGTCAGCGACTGCAAAAGCAGGACAAATAATACGATCTTTTGAATCCTCATAATTTGATAATTAGGCGATTTTTCCAATCAATGCTTCATCCAAACGAGCGCTTGAATGAGCTCAGAAATTGGTAATTAAATATTCTTCATAAATATAAGAATTCCAAGGGCAATAAGTCTTTAAATCACCTGATATTATTTCAATTTCTTTTTGAAAACTCCAATTGGTATCCCAATGTCCATTCAATAAAATCAGATACATGGTAGTCGTAGGCACGCAGGTTGATTCCGGCAAACAGATGGGTGCCAAATTGGTAATGTATTCCAAGCCGCTGGTAGTTGGAGGGTTCATGGTCGTTTGAATTTTTCCTAAGCAGGTAAAAGCCTGGTTGGATAACGACCGACAACTTGTTAATTACCAATTCATAGGATG
>DASXUZ010000071.1:0-33085 GCA_036504555.1 Prolixibacteraceae bacterium
GTAATCTACAATACAGATACTATACAGATAGATTACAGTTACATTACAGAAGCTACGACGTTGACCCTGCTTTGGTATCAAAAAAACAAATCTCAGGTATAGATCAAGCAAGTAGAGATAAGAAGGTAAGTGCCATTTTAACAGTCAAGGTCCGTCAGGCACTGGCAAGTGTGTAAAACAATCAATGAGATGATTTGAAAGTATTGTTGGACTTAAAGGCCGAGGAAAGAAATAGAACTGGATTATTTTCTATAATTTTACAGCTCAACAGGTTCCGAAAACGAAGGGTCATGGCAAAGCTGAAGGACGGATTTAAGGGTGAACGGTCAATCATTCTTCCTCCATTTGTGGTGGAGGAACTGAGAAATGAAACTTTAAGCAAGGAGCTTTACATTACCGATTTGGGATATTATCCACAGGCCAGGTTTCATTTTCGGGAACGAACAGCCAGGGAAGCCTTGCAGTACATCCTCATTTATTGTGTCGAAGGACAGGGCTGGTTCTCACTTCATAACCAGAAACACCTGGTCAATAAATTCCAGTTTTTCATCCTTCCCAAAGGGGAGGCACACTCTTACGGAAGCAAGGCAGAACACTCATGGACCATCTACTGGCTCCATTTCGATGGGATTCATGCCCAGTTCTTTGCTGAAGGATTTGATCGGCCTACCGACATATCGCCTGGTATGAACTCGCGGATAGAAGAACGCATCGACCTTTTTGATGAAATATTTAACACCCTCAGTAAAGGCTACAGCCGCAACAATCTGAATTACGCAACCACGAGCCTATTCCACTTTTTAGGATCCATGAAATTCCTGGGCGAATACCGCCAGAATTCGAAAACCGTTGAAAAAGACCAGGAGACAATTGATGCAGTGATTCATTACATGAGGGAGAACATCGAACGCAAACTATCACTGCTAGAGCTTGCTGAACATGTAGGACTTTCATCCTCGCGCTTTTCACTGTTGTTCCAGAAAAAAGCAGGCTATCCCCCACTGACTTATCTGAACCAGTTGAAAATCCAGAAAGCCTGTCACTATCTTGATTTTACAGACATGAAAATCAATCAGATAAGCCCCAAGCTTGGTTTTGAAGATGCCTTTTACTTTACCCGAATGTTTACCAAAATCATGGGTGTATCCCCGACCGACTACCGGGCCAAGAAAAAAGGATAAAGTGATAGTACCACAAAAAAAACACAGACTTGTATAAATCTGTGTTCCTTTTATTCTAAAAAACCTGTGTTCCGTTTTTTTTCTTACTCAACTTTTACAAACACCGGTATGATTCGCGCATTCATATTCACATCAGTTACTGTCAATACAATCTTGTGATAGGATTGCGTAATTTTCATCAATGAGCCGTCATTGAAGTAATAGTTTTCGAGCCAGGGGGTAGTCACCGCATTTTGAGGGACCACTATCTGGGCTGTCAACGTATAAGTCTTTGGCTTCAGGGGAATATCACCTTCAGGATTTGTAAAGTTAATATATTTCGAAAACAACCAGTTGGGATAACTAATCTCCGCTGTTTTCAAGGCTACATTGTCCGTGATGACGACACTGATGTCAATGGTTGAGCCTTTTGAAGCGGTGACTGTTGGCAATGTAATGACTTCGAGATTGTTCTGGGGAACCACCCCCCACAGCAGCAGGAATGATACATTGTCTTCAATTGCTTTGGTTTGTCCGTTGGCGGTCAAAGTGAGGGACTTGCAATCAGGAACCTGGTGATCGAGACCATTGCTCACATCTTCTGATGTTTGGCAGGCAGCCATTCCAATTGCCAGGATCAAAACGGCACTATTGAATCTATTCTTCATGTCATGTATTATTTCTAGTGAATCAATTGCTAAAACATCTTATTCCCAACCTGGGTTCTGAACAATCGTTTTTCCGGCATTTTGGTATTTCAATATTTCTCTGCGTGGAATAGGATACCAGTACATTTTGGGATCGAACACCCGGGTATCGGCTTCGAAAACGGTGTAGCTGAAGTTTCCGGCATCGTCTTTTGCAATGCGCATCCCTTTTACGGGTTGGTTTAACACTGTTTCGGCATCTTTCCAGCGGCGTAAATCCCAGAAGCGATGTTCCTCGAATGCCAGTTCCAATCTACGTTCCTGCTTAATATACTTGCGCATTTCAGCGGGGTCTTTCAACAATGCTTTATCTGCGGAATCAAAGGGTCGAAGGTTGTCCCTGTTTCTCAAAAGGTCAAGGGTGGCAAAAATGGCTGTACTGTTTGCTGCCGGGTCGCTTTCATTGAGTGCTTCGGCATAGTTGAGCAGAATCTCAGCATAGCGCATAAACACCCAGCCACGCAAACTTGTATTCCCATTGGCCAAATTGAGCGACTGATCTACAAATTTACTCATATAATACCCGCTTTTTGTGGCTGTAGGGGAAGAGAAAAGTCCATCTTTTCCACCCACAAAAGTGGCGACAGTGGTATCCTTGAGTCTACTTCCATTGAAGAAAACAGTGTACTTGAACCGATCTTCCCTTTTCTTGGTATTTTTCAGACTATAGGGATCAGAAGGATCATAATCCACCATTCGATTTTTATAGGTTTTGGCCGTCATTCCAAAAGCCTGAACCAAATCCTCTGTTGGATTCATATAACCCATGCCCTGGTAACTAACAGGGTAATTATTGGTTTCAATATCATTGCGGTTAATGGCCCTGGCTGCGAAGATAATTTCATTGTTATACAACGAAGTAAAAATGGTACTCAAAGTACCTAGGGTGTATTTCTTCGAATCAACAATTACCTTAGCGGCATTGGCAGCGCGTTGCCATTTGGCCTTGTCGTTATCCGGGTTGTTTAAAGGACTTGCGGCATAGAGTAAAACGCGGGATTTTAAGGCCAGCGGAGTCCAGCTAATGGGACGTCCCTTGTAACTATCATCGGGGTAAGCGGCAGGCATTAAAACTGCGGCAGCATCCAGATCACGGACAATTGAATCGACAGTCTGATCATAAGTAGATTGAACGCCTGAAAACAGTTCTTCTTCATTAAATGGATCCAGAACCTTACTGATATAAAATATGTTACCATAGCGTTTCAGTAGTTCAAAATGAAAGAAACCTCTTAAGAACAATGCTTGTCCCTTGTAGTAATTACGAACTGCAACCCCATCTTTGGTCTCTGGAATACTGTTTGTCCGGGTGATAATTCCATCAGGGCCCAATTCCTTGAGGAAAATATTACACTTGCGGATCCCCCGGTACATCGTATCCCACACATCGTCCGGATTGGTCGTTGCATTGATGGCATTTTTATTGAATAAGTTGATCGGTGAACCCACATTGGAACAAACCCCCTCATCGCAGGCAGCAGCCAATAAGGCTCCGCCAAAGCGTGAATAACCATCGGGTAACTGGTTATAGATATTGTTCAGAAATCCCGGCGCATAATGTACGTCGGCGAATAACTGTTCATAGCTTAGTTTGGTGTCTACCGCCATGTCTTTCTCCAGGTAATCCTTACAGGACTGCATAAAAAACAAAGAAAGGGCTACCAGTGAAATAGTAATTATTTTTTTCATGTTATACATCCTGTTTAAAATTTGAGGTTAGCACCAATATTAATCACCCGAATCTCCGGATACAAGGTGACCCCTGCATTTGGGATCTCAGCACTCAGATTGTATTTGCTCAGATTATCAAATGAGAATAAGTTATACCCATTTACAAAAAACCTTACATCGCTGATATTTGCCTTGCTCAACAGTTTTTTGGGTAAACTATAGCCGATTTCCATGGTCTGAATTCTCAGATAATCAACATTCTTCATCCAAAGTGAAGAAGGTTGAATGTTATTCAGATTTAGCTGATTGGTAAGGCGAGGGTATTTTGGGTTTGAGCCAATGCCCCACGAGTTTTCGGCAACTTCTGTTGTAATGTTATTGTTATCAAGCAATCCCAGGAATACATTGTTTCCAATAAATAGGCTTCGGTTAGCAATGCCGGTCAATAAGACATTGAAATCAAAACCTTTGTATTCACAACCCAGGTTAAGTCCAAAATTCCATTCCGGAACAGAAGGCTTACCCAATGGAACATTGTCCTGGCTGTCAATGACCTGGTCTCCATTTTGATCCACGTATTTGATATCTCCGGGTTGAACAGCGCTAAAGGAAGATTTTGCCCAATTGTCAATGTCTGCCTGATCCTTGAAGAACTGGTCATCACTCACCTGAAGGCCCCATTGTTGCATCACATGCTGACCGGTTCTATATTCCCATGGGTTCATCCCTGCCACTTCTTCCATGGCAGTGACCTTATTGGTGGCATAGGAAGCATTTCCCTGGATGGTATAAGAAAAGTCGCCCATTCTCTTTTCGTGTTTCAAGCTGATTTCGAAACCCTGGCTTTGAACAGAACCGCTGTTCTCATAGGGCAAATCCTGCCCGATAAAACTTGGAAGGGTATTCCATCGACCTGTAATGATCTGGCTACGGTCGTGGTTGAAAACATCAAGCGTAAGTTCCAGTGCTTTAAACAATCCGATTTCCAGACCTATATTGCTGTTGATTGACTCTTCCCAGGTCAGGTTTGGGTTTGCAATCCGACCTTCGTATGAACCATCAGTTCCAGCTGTTCCGAAATAATAACCATTTCCGCTGTAATATTTTTCTTCATAAGGGAAACGGTATCCTATTCCGATATTCGAGTTACCCACCTTGCCATAAGAACCACGTAACTTGAGAAAACTAAGAATCTTATTGTCGTTGAGGAATTTCTCATTGGAAATAACCCATGCGGCAGATACGGTTGGGAAAAAGCCAAAACGGCTGTCCTTAGCGAAGTTTTCAGAACCATTGTAGGCAAATCCAAATTCAGCCGTGTACCGCTGGTCGAATGAATAAGTGGCTCGTCCGAAAGCTCCTTGATTGCGATAGTCGGGATTATCACCATCGACTGACATGCTCGATTGCATGTATTTCAAATCTCCCGAAAGGTGATTACGCCCCCTTGTATGATCATAGGAAAGTCCAAACAGGTAGTTGAGCATCAATCCAAATGTGCTGTCCCATCCTGAATAGCCCAGGTCAATACTGGAGCCCTGTCCAAACTGGGTATATGTATTATCTGCATTCTGCTGGTAAACCGCATATGTTTGATTTTTGGAACGACCATAATTCTTTGAAGCATCAAAGCCAAACAATGCATTGGCAGACAATCCGCTCAGAATGGCATCCAGTTTTAGATCGGCAGTGGTTGTTCCCTGTACATAACGGGCAAAGCGATCTTGAAAGCCTGTATTTGCAATCATTCCGTAAGGGTTGTAATTATAAATTGCTGAACCTGCCAGTGATTGGTCCTCATTAAAGATGGGCATCGTAGGGGGCAATTTGGACAAGGCAGAGATGATGGTCCCTGCACCGGTACCGGGCACATGGCGGTTTTCAACACGGCCCCCCAGGTTAACACCCACCTTCAGATCACTGCTCAGATTGACATCAACGGTGGTTCTGAAGTTATAGCGCGAAAAATCATTTTGCGTCGAGTAGCCCGGGTTTGCTTCCGCATGGTTGTATAATCCTTTTTGATCGACCACCCCAAGCATCACATAATACTGTGCAACCTGAGTTCCTCCGCGAAATGACAGTTTGTAAGATTGCTGTGGAGCACTGCTTTTCAAAAACGAATCGTACCAATCAGTATTGGGATACAAGTAAGGATTGCTTCCATCATAGTTGGCCGGATTATTCTTCGGATCACTCAAAAAGAGTGAATTGAATTCTGTATCGGAGAGTTTGTTATAATCATTCCTCAAGGCTAAATTGCGATAGCCCACATATTCCTTTGAACCAGCATATTTAGGCAATCGGGTTGGTGACTGCATACCATATTGAGCGGTCAACGAAACGACAGGCTTGCCCACAAATCCCTTTTTGGTGGTCACCACGATTACCCCGTTGGCTCCACGCATACCATATTGGGCAGTGGCGGCAGCATCTTTCAGGATAGTGAATGATTCAATTTCTTCGGGATCCAATTGTGAAAAATCGCGTTCCACATTGTCAACCATTACAAGGGGAGAGACTCCGCCACCAAAAGTTTGTACCCCACGAATATAAATAGTAGGCTGATCCCATCCCGGTTCAGCACCAACAGTGCGCAAAACGGTCAATCCCGAGCCAAGGCCCTGAATGGCATTCCCCAAAGTAGATACAGGTGCTTTGGATAAATCTGAAGACGAAATGGTAGAGATAGCAGCGGTGAGTTCTGATTTAGACCGAACACCATAGGCCACCTGATAGATTGGTTCAGTGGATTCTTTTTCAAGTTGCACCGTTAAATCCTCACTGTTAACCAGCGTGTATTTCTTTTGTAAATATCCGATTTTACTAAATAAAAGTACTTTACCCGATGCAGTTGACAAGCTGAATTTTCCATTCATGTCAGTTGCAGTCTGTGTAAATTCATCGAGTACCGAAACAGTTACATGGTCAATTGCTTGTCCGGTCAGTTCCGTTACTCTACCTTTAATGACAGCGTCTTCCTGTGAAAAGGCAACTGTTGAAATCAGGAAAAGAAGTAACAGGAGCGTTATAGCCGGTTTATTCTTAAGGGTCATCATAATCTCTTAATTTTTCTAATGTGACTGAATAGGTTTAATAACCGGGGTTTTGAACAAATAATGGATTTTTGTACATTTCACCCAATGGTATTTGATACAAGTTATTGTTAGGTTGATAGATCCGCGTAAAATATGGTTCTTCGTTAAAAGTGACCGTACTGCCTGATTTGGTAATCACCATTTTATTAAAAGGCCCCCCAAACCATTTGGCGGCCAATTCTCCTTGTTCGCCTGTACTCCAGCGACGGGCATCCCACCAGCGATGTTCTTCGAAGCAAAGTTCAATGGCTCTTTCCCGTTGGATACGTATGCGCATTGATTGCTTGTCAGAGCTTAATCCGACTGGCAATTCAATCACTCCTGACCGGGCCCTGACCATATTAACCGCTTCACGCACGGCCGTTGTTGGGCCATCTACCTCATTCATGGCTTCCGCATAATTTAAATACATTTCTGCCAGCCGAAAGAAGATCCAATTGTGATAGGCGGTAGTGGTCGATGCTTTTTTGATTTCTTCGGGCACATATTTCCTTACAAAATAGCCGGTAAGAAAGGTACCTGCCGGAAATTGAGCCGTAGTGGTTGAAAGATCCATCTTAACCCCCTGCCAGGTACTTCCGTGATAAATAATAATTTTGTAAAAACGGGGATCCCTGTTGGAATATGGATTCGCGGGATCATAGTTGGAACCTTGCTCGTCAATGTATTTTCCGTTTGACATTTCGAACAGGTTGATAAAAGCCTGGGTAGGTTCAACGGCCCCTGCCCCACCAAAATCTCCACTTGGCATCCAGACATTTATTTCCGCACTGTTAAAGTCAACAGGTGCTGCATGTTTGTAAAAAATAATCTCCTTGTTACCGTTTTCGCGTCTTTTAAAGAACAGTTTCTCGTAGTCATCCGATTTGTTGGTCGCATTGGTTTGATACAAAGCATAAGCAGGACTACCGCTTTCATCGGTCAAATCGATAACCGCTTTCGCGGCCTCGGCAGCTTTGAGCCACCACGATTTCCCATCCTTGTCCATCCAATCATCAACTGTTCCACCCATTCCCCAAATACCTGTTTTCTGGCTGAAGAGCGGACTGGCTGCATAAAGCAATACACGGGCTTTCAAAGCCATTGCTGCCCCTTTGGTGGCCCGTCCATATTCATTGGCAGGAAGGGTAACGGGCAACGAATTGATCGCCTGATTGAGGTCGGACATGATGAATGCAAAACAATCACGATAAGTATCTCGTGGTCTCATTAAATTATCGCCTGGAACGAACAAATCTTTTTCTGTCATGATGGGCATTCCCCCAAAACGCTTGACTATTTCATTGAAATAGAATGCCCTCAGGAAATAAACCTCACCCAACATCTGATCCTTTGTTTTGGTATCAGGGAAAGGTATTTCACCGGAATTTTTGAGAAATAGATTGGCTTTGCGAATGGCCGTGTAATAGAAACTAATATTGGCATCCAGTCCATTGTAGTTTCCCATGTTGAACCCTTTGGTGCCGTGATACCCAGCATTTGATTCCGACTCATCAGAGGCAGAGGCCAAAGGAACAGGTTGAAAATCTCCCACCGCATTGAAACGGCTGGTTAATCCACTGTAAATATCGGCTTGAAAGCGTTGGGCATTGAGAAAGTTGGTAAAGACCTTTTGTTCATCCAGGTTCACATCAGGCGCACGATCCAGAAAACTATCGCAGGAAGCCAATCCCAAGGTCAGGAACAGGATGATATATTTTATATTCTTCATAATGGTATCAATTAAAAATTAACATTCAAACCGATGTTGAAAGCACGAGTTGCTGGCATTCTGCCTCCTCTGGTATCCCGGTTATCCGGATCGAGGTATTTCTCAACCGACCACATATAGGGATTAACCGCTGACAAATAAATCCTTACGCCCGTCATTTTAGCCTTTTGTATCAGTGACATAGGTAAAGTATAGCCCAACTCTACGTTTTTTAGGCGGATATAAGTTCCTGAACCTGCCTCATAGGTTGAATAATACCTTTCGTTGTTGATCCAAGATTTGCCATAAAAGCGGGTAAATTGTGCTGCATCGGCAATTTCGGGAGCCCAGTAGTAATCATGTTTATCGAATACATTGTCATTATTGGAGAATGCCCACATAATTTCCCATTGCTTCATAAATAAAGCATGGGTTGAGCCTTGGAACAGGACTGAAAAATCAAATGCTTTCCAGTTGCCACCCAAAGTAATGCCATACTGCATTTCAGGTACTGTTCCATAGCCTTGTCGGTAAGCATCGGCCTGGTTGATAACACCATCATGATTGAAATCTTCAAACTTTAAATCACCGGGAATGATTTCGATGTCTCCGGGAATACCATTGTTATTTCCCAGTTGGGTAGGACTTGCATTGATCTCTTCATAACTGGTAAAATAGCCTGTATTATTCCACATCAATGGAGTCCCAATTGGATATCCTTCCTCTTTTTGG
The DNA here is from genome assembly GCA_036504555.1 of Prolixibacteraceae bacterium. Taxonomy (GTDB): domain Bacteria; phylum Bacteroidota; class Bacteroidia; order Bacteroidales; family Prolixibacteraceae; genus Aquipluma. The sequence continues at coordinate 9,059 of DASXUZ010000071.1, forward strand.
TAAGGCAACAAGCCCAGTGGATCTGCCTTTTTAAGAATCTTGTTCCGGTTATAGGTAAAATTGCCTTTCACGAAATAACTGAAATTCTTGTTGATTCTCAGGTTGTGTTTCAATTCAATTTCAAAACCTTTGTTTTCAGTTTCTCCGATGTTAGCTACATTAAATGCGGCCCCTACGTATTCCGGCTTCACCGCGTCAATATTAGTGAGGATCTTATTTCGATATTCATAGAAGTAATCAACATTGATGCCAAATAAACCTTTCAGGAATTCGGTTTCAATCCCCAGGTTCGCTTTGCGGGCCACTTCCCAGGTTGCATTTTGATTGGCAATGGCTCCTTGCTGGATGCCGCCGAAATAATTGTCACCTGTCCCAAAAGTATATCCACCGGCATTGGAGAATTCCTGAAGGTATAAGAATCGCTGGGGAACATTGTTGATACTGTATTGATCATTCCCCACCCAACCCAACGAAGCCCTAAGTTTTAGCGTGCTGATAATGTTGCTCAGTTGTGTATTTGCGATAAACTTCTCATTGCTGACCATCCAACCCAATGCAAAGGCAGGGAATAGTCCATATTTCGACCCATTGGGAAAGTTTTCCGAACCATTGTAACCCACATTGAATTCTCCAAAATAACGCTTGTTATAATCATAGGTTACACGCCCCACCAACCCTTGATCGGCAAATGGGACTTCCGCATTACGGACCAATTCATTGCGGTTGGCCAGAATCAAAGCCGTAATTGAATTTTCCCCAAAACTGCGGTTATAATTAAGACCAGCCTCCAGATAAGACTTGTACCAGTTGTTGTTTTTTTGAACCCCTGCATATGAAAGCGGTCTGTCTTCACCAAACATCTGGTACGAATTTGAAGTTTGATCATACACATATTCGGCTGTTGAATTGGTCCATGACCGTCCTGTTTCACCTTGTGTGTCAAATGACACCTGTCCCTTCACCGAAAGGCCTTTGGTGATAAAATCAAGTTTGTAATTCAGGCTTAAACTGGATTCGAGCGTACTGGTTACATCTTTATAAATGGCAGCTTCATTTAATTTTCTCACTATATTATTTCCTGTACCGGCATAAGATCCATCAGGATTATAGATAGGATACATCCTTCCAGAATTGGCAAACGCCGCCCGATAAATGTCCCAACTGCTCCAGATCGTATTGTTGGGTGAATTGAGGTTTTCGACCCTTGCTCCTATGCTGAGTGAGGCAGTTAGATTTTTAGAAACATCCACATCCAGATTACTTCGAAAATTAAACCTGGAATATTTGGTCAAATCGTCGTTCTGGTAGAACCCGTTTTGATTGATCACTCCACCGGAGACAAAATACCGCACTGTTTTTGTTCCTCCTGATATGTTGATGTTGTATTGTTGCTGAGTGGATTGTTTTTTCAACACATTGTCCATCCACCTTACATCGGGATGAGTCCATGGCGAAGCACCGGTACGCCACAGGAGTAAATCATATGCGTTGGTGCCCCCTTTGGTTTGAGGGGTGCGGGGTGTATATTGACCCCAATCGGCCAGATAGCGTAGACTCATGGCATCATAGGCTCCCAAAGGCTCAGGAATATTGATCGGTTCGGTAATGGCCGTTTGAGCCGTGACCGATATCTTTGGTTTTCCCAAGGCGCCCCGTTTGGTGGTGATAATAATTACACCATTGGCGCCCTTGACCCCATAAACTGCTGTTGCCGACGCATCTTTCAAAATATTGATTGTTTCGATTTCGTTGGGGTCGATCTTGGCAAATTCTGCACGCACAATCCCATCAACCACGAATAAAGGGGTCGCATTGTTCCAGGTTGCCCTTCCGCGGACATAAATATCGGCTACATCGCCCCCTATTTCCCCTGAACTTTGCACCACCTGGATGCCCGAAAGCTTTCCAGAAAGGGCCTGTGAAATGTTGGAAACCGGAACTGATACCAGTGTTTTATTGCTGATTGAAGAAATGGAGCCGATGACTGATTCCTTTTTTTGTACTCCATAGCCAACTACGACCACTTCGCCCAGTTGTTGATCGGCTGTATTTAATTTCACATTGATTGTGTTACGGCCCTTGATAGGTTCGTGTAAGGCCTCATAGCCAATATAGCTAAAGCTTAGCTGGTCATTGGACAGGTTGGGAACCTCCAATGTGTAGTTTCCGTTGATATCGGTGGTAGTACCTTTGGCACTCCCATTGATCATGATCCTTACACCAATCAATTCTTCCCCGGTTTTCAAATCTACGACTTTGCCACTTACCTTTCCAGACTGTTGGGCTTGAAGCGACAACAGAGAAACAAGTAAGATGATCAGTGTAAGAAATATTGTTTTCTTCATAAAAAGTTTTCTTTAGCGGTTATCAATACGATTCTTTCCTGAATTTGAAAATATAGGTCTTCAAAGTCTGAAATTCTTTCCGGATAGTCCAGTAGTTCTGATCGGTCACTAACTTTGGGATATAATTTGCTTTTCCGGCAGCGACAGTTTTCAGTTCGATAAAATCGGCGGGAGCAGGTGCGAAGAGGAAGGCATATTTTTTCTCGCCTTCGAAGGTTTTGAGTCTTATTTCCATTTCATTGGCCGACAATTGCAAAATGGTAAATCTCGATTGAATGTGGAACTGTGACCATTGCTTTTGTACGCTGGCCAGGGTGTCGATTCCTGTAATCTTACCATTGGCATCCTTCTTATAAGTGAGGACGACTTTGCCACTATCGCTGGTCAAGGTGGGAATGAACTGCCATTTTTCGGTGCTCAGATTGATCCATTTACCATCCAGCAAACTCCAGGTACCGTAGAACTGGGTAGGCCCTGCACCATGGTTGTAGTTGATGAACGATTGATGGAAGTAGCGGGCAGTGCCATTGGCTTCTAACAACAACTCACAACTTTCCTGCCCTGGAGTCAATGTCATAGGCTCTCCTTCTTCTGTTACCGAAACTTGTTTCCATAGGCCAACGACTGTACTTTCTTCAAAGCCTTCTTTCTTACACGAGTAAAAGACCAACAATGATAATATCAGTATTAAAAATCTGTATCCTGTTTTCATTTCTTTTTTTTATTTGATTTCCAGGTTAGCTATGCGTTCATATGTCAACTTAGTTTTGCTAAGGGTTCCATCCTGGTTAAAGTCGACCCTCTCAAGGGTGAGTGTATTGGTTTCAGCAACAGGTTTCCAGGATGCCGGGAGGTCAATGGCAAGATTGAATAATCCACCTGTATAACTCCAACCCGATCGTTTAATGATCGCTTTGGCTTTGATGGCCACTGATGAAGAGTCGCAAAGGATACAGATCTGGTCGGCATTGATTTGCAGCAACAAACGGGAACTATCTTTGGGGGCAGAAATATTGTCTTTGGTGAGAGAAGTTTGATGCCATGTGCCAATCATTTGGGTAAGTACATCGTCAACTTCGGCATCTTTTTCACATGCTGTTATCCCACACAAGAAGAGGATTGGAATACAGCCAAAAAGAAGCCTATGAAAGAAGGTTCGTTTGGAAATGTTTTTCATAGGTTTATAATTTACAAAGAAAATTAGTTATACGTTACAATTAATACTAAGCTAATAATCATGGTGTTCGGTCAATCTGGGAAGGTGTATCAAGCCAATTATAAAAATGATAAGATTGGGCACAAGGGTCAATGGTTCTTATTAAGATTGAATTATAAAAGTAAGATTTTTCAAAACTTACCATTGACTTGCTTCTCCCGCAAGTGTTTTCAAAACCAGGTTTGTTTTTTCTGAATAAATCTTAGGTAATAGATAAAAGGGAGAGGCAATTGTCTCTCCCTTTTATGCTGAGCAATACTATTTAATTAATAATAACCTTCGATGTGAATACATTGCTGTTTGCGTTAGCCGACACTGTACGGACCAAATAAACTCCATTCTTAGAAATTGGAACTTCAGTGATTGATCCTTTTGCAGTCACTTTTTTCACCAAACTACCCAAAAGGTTGTAGACTTCAATTGAACTTACCTGGCCTTCAACCATAACAGCATGGTTGCGTGAATAGATTTTCGTGTGATCAACATTTAAATTGACAATGCCTGTTGGAGCATCCACCTTTGCACGGGCCTCTTCACTGGCATTGATAGCGATGGCATCTAAATAAAATACCCCTGCAGGTGAATTAATCAATGCGTCCTGATCATTGCGTCTAACATCGAAACGAACAGTCAATTCTGAGACATAACCCAAAGAGGTAACGTCGAATACACAGTCCATCCATTTGCCCTTGTCGTCGGCCCAGTATTTAATGGCATCACCACTGTCGATTTGTTTGCCCATAAAATCCTTGGCATTCAATTGAACTACGTAATAGTCCTTTCCAGCTTCCATTTCTGGAATATTGACCATTACATGTAAATAAGAAGAAGCGCCTGCAAGTCCCACTGGCAAAACTCCATTGAGTTTGAAACGAGCACCTTGCCACCAGGCAGCATTGGCGCTTTTATTAAACTTCATGATTTGTGCCGAGTTTAATACATCCATCTGGGTTGTAAATGGATTGGCCAGGATTTCAGAAGTATTTTCAGCATTCTGCAAATCCAATGCACCTACCCATTTGGTATAGGAAGCGGTATTTCCTACGAAAAGTGACATTTCAGTATCTGTTAAAATGTTAATGCCGCGTGGAAGATTGCTGTTACTCAATGAAATTTCATCGAAATAATAGTTGGTTGGAGATTCAGCGCCACCGCCCCAGTTCATGTCCATCAGGACGCAAATTCTTGAAAGGGGTTCATTGTTGTCCATAAACCATTTCAGATCAACCACGACATCTTCCCAGACACCAGGTTTTGATAGGTTACTGTCAAAGCGTTTGGTTCCTTTATCGGGATCCTCCCAAGGGGTATCCTTGTTGATGTTGACACTAAATCCCTGGTTCAGATTTTCCCTAAAATGATAGAAATGCAGGTACCTGTTTTCAGCGGTAATGGTAATGGGAGTGGTCAGGTCAAAGTTGGCGAAATCGGGCCACCAGCTTTTGCCTTTCAAGGACGAGAATTGCAAGGCATTGTCTGAAGCATTTAATCCTGTCTTGTCTGGATTAACTGTTGTACGTGCAAATGCAGGATCGGCGGTGGTTCCAAAATTCACATATGAGGCGTTTGTCACAATGTTGGCCATGTCCCACGACACCATGTCCATGCGTGAAAACAAACTGGGAGCGACGTCGCCAGTGAATAAACGAGTTTCTTGTGCCGAAGAAACAAATGAAAGGCAACAAGTCACCACAAAAAGTAAAAGTAGTTTTTTCATAAAATTGTGTTTTAATGATTATTTAAGAATTGGTATAAAAACGAATCTGTTTTTTGCTTGCTACAAAAGTCAGCATGAATTGTATTTTGCCTTTTCAATATTGTAACAAACTGTATAAATATTGTATCAGCACATTTTCACCCCTTATTTTATTCCATTACGATGATTTTTGTGGCAATTTTCATGTGATCGATCCAGGTTGAAACAAGGTAAATACCATTGGCCAGGTGAAGTGGATGAATACCTTGGGATGGAACCTGGTGATCAGTTTTTACCAGTTGCCCCACAGGGTTATATACAGCAACCGTGATGGTTTGTCCCGGCACAAAATTGGTATGTAAATATCCGCCCGAATAATAGAAGTCGTCCTTATGATCCTCCTTTATACGAGTTGAAGCAGGCAATTGGTTAACGGGGATGATAAAAGTGGCGACCGATTCGGAAAGGGCATCGTAGGACAACGAATTTCCAGTAAGGTTAAATGTTGTCAATGAATTTTTCACTCCCAATGTTTCGTCAGCCCGTGTCCTTACTTGGCTTACTTTCCCAAAATTACTGAATTTCGAAAGATCGATCACGTACTTTTGAGTGTAGCTATTCTGGTTGCTTATTACCAGAACCAATTCCATTTCATCAGGGCTTATAGCAGTAATTGCATTTTGAAGCGAATTGCCAATCAGTATATATCCAGCTTTTAGGTAACGGCTGTATTGCGCCCTGATATAGAAATTAATGCAACGTGTAATCGGGTTATACGGATCGTTGTAATCGCTGATGATCAAGCCCCAGGGATTATTTGTCGGACTCCCGGTTCCCCCGATTTGCCAATCGCACCATGCGGTACATTTCATGTCGTTCATATCCGTGATGATCCGATCAGCCATTGCCATGATCTGATGTTCGTTGGTTCCACCCACACTGATGGGGCCCGATTCTGATTGCCAAAGTTTCTTCTGGTTATTCTTTGCCCAGTTAGCAAGACCTGATCGGTTGTTTCCTCCGTAAGTATGAACCGAAACCATGTCAATTTTGGGGATTATATCGCCCGCTGACTGATAAGCAAGCAACGAATTATAGCCATTGTCGAGGTTGTTGGCATCATTGGCTGTGATCTGTGCATATGAAAGCATCTGTTTTTCAGCCAATTTGGCGTAAAGTTCACGGATCATCGTTACCTGGTCAGCATTCGAAAAATAGCATCCTTCCTGTCCCCCGAAAGCTTTCCACCAGCCGCCATCAGGCTCATTAAATGGCTCGATATAATTGAAGGAGATACCCCAATTGTCGTGATAGTATTTGGTAACTTCGGTCAGGTAATCTGCAAAATCATCGAACATATCTGATTTTAAGTTGCCCACATTTCCTTCAACGCTCCCTGCCGAACAACCACTTCGGGTCATCCAGTAAGGTGGTGAATTCGAAAAGGCAACAATTTGAATGTCATTGACCCCCGACTTTGCAATACGTGAAGCAATCAATTGCTGGATGATTTTGCGTTGATTGGCATCTTGCGACCAGTCGTAAGGCGCGATCAGTGAAGCCTTATAACCTGGCATATCACCCCCGTCAGTGCGCATGTGATGGTGAGTCGGATCGTCACCACCCCCGATATTAAACCGGAAGATATTCATGTTAAGACCATTGACAGGGTCAGTAATCCAATCACAAATTGTTTTGATTTTCGAATCCGAAAATCCGCCCATGATATTGGCCCACCAGCAAAGTGAAGCACCCCAACCTTCGATTACCTGCCTTTTAATTTCGGGGTCGATGGTGAGTTCAGCCCGGGAGAGAGAAGTCCCATTGTCAGAAAGAACCACCTGGTCGAAGAAGTATTCGCCCGGATCATCGCCAATTTTGATGGAAAAAGTTTTCAATCTTGTATTTACGGGTATGGTCACCACATAATCGATCCATGACCCCATGGTATTGTTCGATTGCCAGGCATCATAGCTTTGATTCCCTCCCTCAGGGGTATAGGTGATCGCTATCCTTGAAGTGGTAGTCTTGTAAACGAAAACATGTAAATACTGATTAGACGAGGTAATTGGAATTGCACTTGTTAATGTTACTTCCAGTCCAGTCCAGTATGGATCATCACTTTTTTTGACTATTTTATAACAATTGGCCGAGCTGTTTATGGCATCAGATTTTGGATTTGTAACCGACCAGGTGCTTGCAGTGAATCCTGATTTTGAATAATTCAGCCACGAACCAACAGTGCCGGGAAGGGTCGATGATTCAAAATTGAGAAGCACCGTATCCACCGCGAAAAGATGGATTGAAAGCAAGGATATCAATAAAATGAGCAAGGATTGTTTCATGTGTTGTACTTTGTTTTCGAAAATTAAAGGCTATGACCTGGTTAAATCAACTATCTGTATCTTTCATTCACTATTCCGTCACTTCAAGGCTTAGCTTTGCTTCTTTTAACCAGGGGGCCGTGAACTTCACATTGATCTTACCCGGTTTACCTGTTGATTGAATATAGGCGATCAATCGCCCATGGTAAACCCTTTGAACGTTGTCCGAATAATTTCCCATATCCGAATTATTGCTCGCTTCTAAACCTAATAACTGGCCCGGTCCTTCTACAAGGCAAGTCACCTCATCTTCACAAATCATGACCGGGATTCCTTTTTCATCGACCACCTGAACAACCACCTGGGCAAGTCCCTTCTCCTTATTAATGGAAGATACATCCGAGACTGCTTTTATTTCAAATGGGTGTGAGGAAGATTGGATCGCATAACTACAAATTTGCTGTTCCTTGTTATCAAACCCTAGCACTTCAAGCTTGCCGCTTTGAAAAGGCAAATCCCAGTAAATGACCCCTGTACTGTCGTTCAGGGCTTTTACATCGCCTACCTGTTTTCCATTCAACATTAATTTGGATTTTGGAGCATTGGTATAACAAACAACGCGAATCAGTTCATCGGTGGTATAATTCCAGATCGGCCATGCGTCTGTTGATACGGTGTTTTTGTGGTGAGGTTTCACGTAGGTTCCGATATAGGTCACTGGCTTGATACTCCACAGTGCCTCCCGGAAATGTCCGCGGGGCTTTAGAAACCCACCAAAATCGAGGAACCCGGAATCAAAACCACGGGATGGCCAGGCGCCCGATTCACCCAAATAATCAATACCGGTCCATAAAAATTGTCCGAAAATATAATCATTGTCGCGCACTGCTTTCCAGGATTCCATGCTATGCCCGTTTTCACTTCCATAAATAACCCGCTTTGGATATTTGGCATGGTCTTGTGCATATCTGTCTTCGGTATAATTGTAACCCGTAACATCCAACAAGTAGGGATAATCCGTTTCGTTGGACATCACAACCCCAGCCAATGCAGCTGTCACAGGACGTGAAGTATCTATTTGGCGAACGATAGTCGTTAACCGTTTTGCAATTCCGCCCAATCGTTCAGCCTTTGGACTATCGGGAAGATAACCTCCATGCACAGGCTGGTTAATGTTGGCGTGATCAAGAACCGGATGCGAGTAGGGATCGTTGGGATAGTCAACTTCATTGCCAATGCTCCACATGATAATGGAAGCATGATTACGATCGCGCAAAACCATGTCCGCCAAATCCCGATCGCTCCATTCATTGAAATAAGAAGCTGCTCCCTGAAATTCAGGCGTACCAACATTCCAACCCGTAATCCATTTTCGTTTGGGAAATTCCCATTCATCAAATGCTTCATCCATCACCAGTAGGCCAATTTCGTCGCACAATTCGTAAACTGCAGGGGCTTGCGGATTGTGACTCATCCGGATGGAGTTACATCCCATCGCTTTGAGAGTAATTAAACGTCGTTTCCATACTTCACGTGGAACAGCAGATCCCAAAACTCCGGCATCGTGATGAATACAAACGCCTTTTAGCTTGGTTGATACTCCATTCAATGCAAAACCTTTGTCGGGATCAAACGTGAGGGTTCTAAGCCCGATCTGCTGCTCATTCTGATCAATGATTTTCCCGTTTTGCTTTACAATTGTTTTAAGTGTGTACAGATTAGGTTTCTCCAATGACCAGGTTTTGGGATTGGAAATGGACATATTCTGAGTCAATGTACCCTTCTTCCCAGCTTCAACTTTCTGCTTTTTGGAACCTGAAGCTACAATTTTTCCTGAGGCAGGATCAGAAATTTCATGCAGCACCTGCACTTCTGTCCCTACAGTTAACTCATTTTTTAAAGTGGTTTCGACTGATACATCCGCTTTTTTACCAGTAATATTGCTAGCTTTGAAATATACCCCCCACAAATCAAGGTGCACAGGTGATGCATAAACCAAATAGACATCCCGGTAGATTCCTGAACCTGAATACCAACGGGAGTCTCTTTCGAGCGAATGATCAACCCGAACAGAAAGTACATTTTCCTGCCCAACCTTTATATAGGACGTCAAATCATATAGGAATGAAATATAGCCATTGGGACGTTTCCCAACAGAAACACCATTAATGAATACTTCACTGTGGTTATAAACTCCTTCAAAATAGATCAGTACTTTTTTGCCTTTTTCCGAATCAGGAACAGTAAACGTTTTACGGTACCAGCCAATACCACCGGGAAGATAACCTGTGCAACTAGCCTTATCGGGACTTAAAGTTCCCTCAACGCTCCAGTCGTGTGGAAGATCCAGAACCCTCCATTTTGAGTCATCGAAATTCGATGCAGCCGCCTCTTTTACATCCGAAAGATTAAATCGCCAGTTGTTGTTGAATAATTGAGCCTGCCCAAATTGAGGCTTTGCCTGAATGGTGGTTGCCATGAGCAGAAAAGCAACGGCTCCTAAAATTGTCTTTAGTTTCATCTGTTTATAATTTTCTTTTTCAATTTAGTCTTTTAAAAAATTGCTTTATGCCAAGAGATTAAAATTTCATCTTCAACTCAATGGCAATAATCCTGCTTGCATTGTGGTAAAAATGCGTAAACATCAGTGCTGTTCAATTCTAATATCCGATGGTCCGAAAGGTCATGGCGAATATGTGGAACCTCTCTTTCCATTGATCACCGTATGTTTTTGGGTATTGTCTTATTCTTATCTTGTGTGTTCATCGTGAGTAGCTTTTGTGTACCTTGTGTGTAGGTCCTGTGTCTTTGAACACACAAGCAACACACAAGCAACACACAAGCAACACACAAGGTACATATCTATTAATACCAAAACCCGACTTTCCTTTCAACCATTGGCTCGTTTCACATGTTTTATATTATAGCTATTGGTCTGTTCATTTCACAAATATTTTTCTGGAACTTGGTGCACCATTGTCGTAAATTGTCCTTTCAATATAAATTCCCCGATTTAAAAGGTCCTTTTTTTTTACACGCTTACCATCCATCTGGTAATACTCTGTTGAAATTGCCTTACCTTTTTTCAATTCATTGGTTTTGATGATTGGAACAGCATTGATGATACTGCTCAAAGTGATTGGCGCAATTCCCTGCACGGTAGCTTGCACTTTTCTCACTGAACCGTCGGCATTGAACTCTAGTTTGTCGATACATACTTCGCGAAAGTATCCTGCAGAGTCGCCCTGCATGGAGATTCCTTTCGGGCGGGTGAAGCGGTGATAGACCATATACCACTCGTCGCGACCGGGAATTTGTACCACCGAATTGTGCCCTGTTCCATAAATGCCTGCTAAAGCATCCTTTGAAAGAATCAGGTTGTTCGACGGAATGGTGATGGGTCCCAGCGGCGAGGTTGATGTTCCGTAACGTACCCTGTAATTGGGGCTTCGGGTATCATCTTCCGACCAGAAGAAATAGTAGGTTCCCTGGCGTTGGATCACGTAAATCCCCTCACGGAAAGTGCCGTCCTTTGGGGTAATGGTAACCTTGGTCGAAGTATTGATCGAAACCATATCGATATTTAACTCTGCAGCATTTAAGGTGGTATTTCCCCAATAGAGGTAACTTTTTCCGGTGATCGTGTCAGAATACACATCAGGATCAATGTTGTCAGCCAATTTCTTACCCGAGTCTACAAACGGTCCGGTAGGATCATTGGCAATAGCAACGCCAACATTTCCGGCCGCTACGAAGTAGTAATAATATTTATAGACTCCATTCACCTTCTTTTCGACTATACTGGGCGCCCAGGCATTGTAAGTTCCCCAGCTCACATCGGTTGGGAGGTTGAGGATTACGCCTTCATCGGTCCAGGTGACCAAATCTTCGGATGAAAAGGTTTTAAAATAAGAACCCGACCAACCTACGAATCCGTCGCTGGTGGGATAGAGGTAAAATTTCTTCGTTTTGTATGAGAACAGGATTTCCGGGTCGGCATAGTAGCCTTCCAATACCGGATTGTTATCAACCTGAACTGTTACAGCATAGGTTTTCGATCCAAGACCATCGATCGAAGCCGTGTAGTTAACAGCTCCTGCCGAGAAATCCTGTGGCCCAATTGGGCTAAGCGAGCTTCCTGGAGAGGCAACAAACTGGGGATCAAAACTCTGAATGTCAGTTCCAAAGCGAACAGGCAAGTAAATTGTCCTGGCTGTTTGATTGAAGATGACATTGTTTTTCTTAATTAATTCAGACGTTGAAGACTGAATGATTATAGCCGAGGCACTTCCCCATTTTTTCACCAAGGCAGCCGCCTCTTCTGTGGTGATGGGAATGACCGTGCCATGCCGGGGTGTAAAATCAAATTTCACCGGATTGGATACCACGGAGAAATTCGTCAGATCAGTACTTTGGGTAAATTGATAGGCATTGTTCATATACATGTCGTAGATCAACAACCAATTATCGGTATCATACATTCTGAAAACACAACCTCCTTCAACGGCGTTGGTAGTTGATTGCAGGTACTTGTCGTACACCACATATCCTCCTGTCAAATTGGATGAAATTGCTTTTTTAATGCCGTTTCCTTCACCTTCAGTTTTGAAAAAGAGATGATAAAATCCATCCTTGCTCACAATATCTGCATCAATGCAAGCACCGCCAGTGGAGCTTTCAAACAATACTTTAGGCGCAGTTTCAAGTGCCGTAAAATCTTCGTTGGCATAGGAGTAATAAATTTTGTCGGGTTCATTTCCAAGTTTCATCGACCAATACAACAGGTATTTTCCTTTTTCCTGATCGTAAATGGTTTGTGGAGCCCATACCCGCTGTAAATCGGTATACCCGGGAAAGGTATTTTGAATGTTCACTACCCTGGTTTGCCAATCGGTCAGGTTGGTCGATTTCATCAAGATCATTGCCCGGTTTGAATTCCAGCCAAGAGCCGAAACCATATCTGTAGCAACCATGTAATAGGTTTTGCCGTCAGCTCCCCGCAAAATATGAGGATCCCGAATACCGCCTGTAGAGCTGATGACCTTTGAATCCAGTATGGGTTGGTTGTTATTCAGCGCTTTGTAGGTAAAGCCATCGCTGCTGATTGCAAAACGAAGTGCCTCATCACTTAGGTTATTGCCCGTGAAATAGGCAAAAAGATAAGCCGACATTCCCTCTTTTTCCGCAACCTGAATCTCAAATGGACGGACTTGGCTAACACTACCTTTGGTTAAAGTAGCTGTCAGCATCACTTTTGTCTGACCAGTTCCTTTCTCGGGCAGATAAAGTAGTTCCCCTGTATTCGTTAACAGACCAGGAGAATCTGAATTCCAGGAAATGCTTGAACCTTCGAACCCAATTGTTGGCAATGAAAGATTGGAACGTAAATTCAAAAGGTTTCCTGAAAGCACCAGATTTTCGATGTCGTATTTCACGGCATCTGCATTAGTATATTCAGGGATGACCTTTAAGTTGAAATATTTGACGACAGTTACTCCCTCTTTAACGGCAGTGGCTGTCAGCAATACTGTTTGGGCTTCAGAACCAATGACTGGTCTAACGACAATACCCGAATTGGAGATAATGCCTGGAGCCGAAGAACTCCAGGTAATTGAAATTCCATCCCCGGAAGTTGGCAGGCTCAGATTGGAATTTATACTCTGCCCGTCATGGAAGCTAAACGTTGTGAGAAAATTGTTGATTTGCAATTGATACCATGCTGTGTTATAATTAATTAACGAGCTACTCAATTCAGCAATCTGGGTATCGGTCAGGGAAGTAGAATAGACTCTAAAATCATCGATCAATGTTTTTGCCAGATAAGCATCACCGTTGAGGGCATACGACGATTTCCCAATGTAATTAAAGGCTGTTGCTCCAAGTGATTTGGGTGCCAGATTGATAGTTGTTGATTGGGCGATCATTGTTCCGTTAATGAATATTTTAGCCGTTTTAGTGATTGAGCTATAGGTAACTGCAAGGTGTTTCCATGTGCCTTGTTCCATCGCTGAACCGATTTGAACACCGTTTTCGCCCGTCCAGTTGGTCAGACTAATGGCATATCGCGATGATTTGGCGGAAAAGAACATGCATCCATTGTTATCAGTAGCTATCTGATCCGAATTCCCGAATGAAAACACAAAGTTCCCATTGTTTGTAATGACAGCGTCCTTTGCAATGCAAACAAAAGTTGAAATCGTAAAATCCTGCAAGGTATTGATGAGTTTGCTTCCAAAGAGGCCTCCCAAATCAAGATATCCATTGGTATAACCTAAATTAAGAACTCCGTCAATTCCTCCATCTTGCGATATGGTGGCACCATTTTTAAGTGTCGCCAAATAGTTGTTTCCACTGACATCTGTTATCTGATCAGAGCCTTTCGTATAATTATCGAATGAAAACCAGACCTTCAGATTCGGGTCGGCAATGGCTGATACGGCTTTTAACCCATTGACTGAATCCTTGGGAGACCTTGCAGAAATCGCGGTTACCAATAGAAGACTGATTAAAACAAGGAATAGATGGCGCTTCATAAATTTCAATTGGTTATTTGTTTGTTGATGGAGATCTATTGTTTGGTGATATAGGTAATAATAGATCTGCCCGGAATCACCATTTGTTTTCCCGGCCTGATTGGATTAAGTGGATTTAAATTCCATCCTTTCTTATCATTTGTACAATAGGGAATCCATTCCTGATGAGTTAACCCCTTACATTGCAAGTCGAAGGTTCTTTCATTTTCGTTGTAGTTGATCACCACAACAACAGAGGTCCCATCGGTATTCTGATAGGCCGAAACCATCAGCCCATAAGGATCGGTGTCTCCTTCAGTCACCTTTTCACCTTGGACCTTGTAGGCAAAAACTCCCAGGCGTTTGGCTCCGGGACGAATGAACCGACTGAAATTACCCAAGGCCCACATCAGTTTCGAGTCTGTAAAAGTTCCATCCAACAAAGTGGCATCCGGATCGGCATAAATCAACCCATCTTTGTAGTCGCCAGTCCCAACCGATCTCCACCATTGCCAGGCAGAGGCATTGGCATACACCAGATCATGGTGAATAACACGGGCAACATACAAGGCTGTTTTCATGCTCAGATCCTTTTTCCCGCCCCCACCAATCTCCAGGTCATTACCCATGATGCAAAGTTCGGTTTGCCATACGCCCACTTTATTCTTTTTCAGCTCACTGGCCATTTCGGTGCGAATGTTACGTAAATCGGTCAGGGGTGTGTTGGTCCAGTAGCTATGAGCTGCCATTAGTCGTGGCACATTGTGCACATTGCCGATGTAAGTTTCGGCACTGTCTGGCCTAAAAAAAGATTGAATCTGGTAACCGCGATTGGGCTTTGTATAGGGATGGGTGCGAAACATGCAATTGTAGTCGAACGATTCGGTAACCAAAATCCTGGTATCGATTTTTCGGGCTTCAAATTCACTCCCCATGAACCTTACCGTTTTGGCAATCTCCTGATTGGTGGCTGCGGTTCCTTCTTGTTTCGGGCCCACCCAGTTCCAATGACCATCAGGTTCATTGAAAGGGCAAATATAATCCAGCCTGATCCCTTCATGCTTTTCCAATCCTTGAATGATATCAGCTGAGAAACGGGCAAAATCATCATATTTATCCTCCTTGATATTGAATGTCGCGCCACGCCCGGTGTTGGTAGCCAGTCCGTTTTGGGTGTAATAAACCGGAGGGGAAAGTATAAAACCAAGATACTGATTTACACCACGTTGTCTGGCCAGTTGCATGAAATTTCGCTGCCCCTTCTGTTTGGTCCAATCATAGGCACCATCGGGAAGTAAGAAGCACTCCGAGCGTGTCCACACATTGCCAATCCCGCTGGCATCGCCCTGTTCAGTGCTCCCCGCTCCAATATTGAACCGCCAAAGCGAAAGTCCAATTCCCTGGGGTTTTCCTTGTGTATCATTTTGGGTACTAAATAGCCAATCGGCCATTTTTTCCTGTTTCACCCTGGGCCAAAGACCAATGTATTGCATACTCCAGCCGTCGGAAGCACTGAAATTATCAATGGTTTGAAACTGGACATCACGATCGACTACAAATTGAACAACATCGGGTTTTGAAGGGGCATGTTTGCCAAGTCCAGTTTCTTGTGCATGGATTGAAAGAGAACAAAAAATGAATGCGATTAGTGGTATCCTCTTCCATGAAAACTGTATTTCAATTAATTTTTCAGGTAAGAGGGAAAGGTATAAGTTCATCATATAGTTGCTTTTTTATAATAAATTTGGATTTATTTGTTCTGTCCTTTATTTCTTAATTGATTCAATTTTGATTTCCACATTTCCTACATGCAAATCTGGCTGATTTAAAAATGGATGACTTTCTCTATTGGATATTTTCCTTTTGTTATTGTAACAAGCTATTGATATTGTCTCATTTTGTGTAATTTCGGGCTTGCAGTTTTGGCTATCTGGTCCGAAAATCTTTTATTCGCTCAATCATCCACCGACAGTGGGAAAGGACGTAAACTTAATGTCACATAAATGGAAATGGGATCACATTTTTATCGAAGCTATCTATTCCTGATTCTACTTTTGGGTTTTACCTTACAGGTATCTTCTCAAAAAATAGAATCAAACCTGATCTATCAGTTTTCAACCGAGCAGGGACTTTCAAACAATGTTATCTATTCGGTCCTTCAGGACAGGAAGGGTTTTATTTGGATTGCCACCGAGGAGGGCCTGAATAAATTCGACGGCAAGAAATTTACGCACTTCGCCGTGAACAAAGGCCGCTATTCACTTTCGCATAACCGAACCCAAACGATGCTCCTGGCCCCGGATGGGAATATCTGGACCGGAACATCGGATGGACTCAATATTTACGACTACAAAACGGACAGTATTATCAAGGTAAGAAACAATACCGCTCCGCTGAAACTGGTCTATAACGACATCACCTTTTTAAGCTTAAGTACCGATCGATCGAGAATATGGATTGGAACTTATGGAAATGGCGTCAACTATTTTGATTGGGACAAGAAACAGTTCAATGCCCTATCCTTGCCAAAAATCCCCGACATTGCTGCTCCCCTGAATGTAATGAGCATTCTGGAAGACGACAACAACAGGCTTTGGATCGGAACCCAGCAAAACGGCTTATACCGTTATGACCGAGCGGAGAATTCATTGAAGGTTTACGAACTGCCTGAGGGTGGCCGTTATATCCGTTCGATCTACCAAGACAGTTTTCGCAGAATTTGGATAGGTACTTCCAAGGGTTGTTATATCTACAACGAAACAAGCGATCACCTCGAACCGATCACATATCCTGAAGGATTGACAGGTAATTCGATCGGGGTCATCAAGGAAGACCTGAATGGTAAAATATGGATTGGAACTGAATTGTTCCTCATGAATTTCTCGGTGAGATCGTTCTCGATGAACGAGAAATTTGACTACCAGTTATTCAAACAGGGAGAATCGCCATCGAAACTAAGCTGCGCTTCGATCAATTCATTGTTTGCCGACCAGGACAATAATATCTGGATTGGCACCGCCTGGGGAGGAGTCAATATGCTCAAGGGAACGGCTACCAAATTCAAATTATTCAAACACGATCCCGAATCCAGAAATTCATTGCCCAATTCACCCCTGGTAACCATTGCTCCGGACAGGAAAGGCAATTTATTCGTAGCAACCATGGGAACGGGCGAATTTGGGTTGTGTAAACTGAACCTGGTCAGCAGTGATGTCAATGCACTGGAGGTGGATCGGAAACTTCCCGGTTATATCTACCAGTCGATGTTGTATGATACCAACAACAGCTTATGGCTGGGTACATATAACAAGGGATTGATCAGGCTCGATCCCAGTGGCTCTGGGTTCAAACAATATACGTACGATCATTCGAACCCGAATTCGCTGCCCGACAATGATGTCAGGTGCATATTCGAGGGAAAAAACAAGGCTGTCTGGATTGGAACCAGTAATGGCCTGGCCAAATTCGACCAAAAAAGCCAAATTTTAACGCGCGTCAATCTGACAGGCAATAGAAATATCGCCATCCGTTCGATCAATGAAACAAGCAATGGATTGCTTTGGATTGGCACTTATGGGGGAGGCTTGATGACCTATAATCCTGTCGATGAGAAAGTTGATTTTTCACCATCAGATTTGTCGCCTCACATCATCTCTCAAATTCTGTCACATGGCGACAGTTTATGGATTGCCACACAAGGCGAAGGCCTTTACCTGTATGTGCCCCAAACAAAAGCGCATGTCATTTACAATGATTTATCGGGATTGGAGAGCAATTATGTCAGTTCAATTGTGCGCGATCAATCAGGGAATATCTGGATGGGTCAAAGCAAGGGGATTTCAAAATTAAATATCAAGACACAAGAGATTGAAAACTTCAGTTCGGGTGATGGAATTCAAAGCCGGGAGTTTTCGGAACGAGGGGCTGTGGCAATGCCCAATGGATTAATTGCCTTTGCCGGGTTTGGAGGATTAAATGTATTCAATCCGCTGAATGTAACGAAGAATGACAAATGTCCGCCAGTGATCTTCACCAGGTTGTTGGTCTTTAACCAGGTGGTTACCCCCTCAGGAGATTCCCGCAAATACTCGCCATTGACTGAGAATATTACCCTGGCCGATCAGATTGAATTAAAATATGAGCAATCGGTTTTTACCATCGAATTCATGGGTATCAATTATACGGCCAATCAAAAGATCCAGTATGCTTTTTTCCTGGAAGGGTCAGATCAGAAATGGAACCAGGTAGGAAATCAAAACAGCGTTACTTTCCGAAATCTACAACCGGGGAAATACCGGTTTAAAGTGAAAGCCTCGAGCCCTGATGCGGTATGGAGTGATACCAACATTGCATCGGTCGACATTGTTGTGCGTCCGCCGTTGTGGGCTTCTGGATGGGCTTATTTCCTGTATGTGAGCCTTATTGTTGCGATCCTTTATTTTGCCTGGTTATTTATCAACATTCGGATCAATGAAGCCAATCGCCTGAAAATCGAAAGGGCCAAACGTGAGAAGGAGGAAGAGCTGCACCAGGAAAAGTTACAGTTTTTTACCAATATTTCGCATGAATTCAGAACCCCCTTGACCTTAATTATCGGGCCGCTTGAAAAAATGCAATACGATGAATTGAATGAGGAGAAGAAATCGCATTTTAAATTGATGCTCCGAAATGCCAACCGACTGCTTTCAATGGTCAATCAATTGCTTGATTTCCGTAAAACAGAAAAGGGACAGATGAAACTTAAAGTTCAGAATTCTGATATCATACAATGCATCAAAGAAATCATCATCTCGTTTGAAGACCTAAAAAAACAAAAAAACATACACCTGAAGTTTTCCTATCCAGAAGACGTCCTGATGGCCTGGTTCGATACTGAATTTCTGAACAAATCGCTGATCAATTTACTTTCAAATGCTTTTAAATTCACCCCTGATGGCGGCTCTATTTCGATTTCAACAATGGTTACAAAAGATGTCCTGGGAAATAAAGAGCTTGTAATCTCGATCGTTGACAATGGGAAAGGGATACAACCAAAAGATATTCACAGTATTTTTGACCGGTTCTACCAAGGCAAGGTGCACAGTAATATGCAACAAGGCTCAGGGATCGGTTTGCACCTGGTCAAAAATCTGATTGAACTACACCACGGAACCATTGAGGCAGAGAGCACTCCAAATGTGGAGACCACCTTTAAAATTACGCTTCCCATTGAGAAAAGCGCTTATCTGAAGGATGAATTCATGGAGGAGACTGAAATAACATCAGATCAAACAAACGATAAACTGGACATTGAAAACGATGACAACACGGACGAAATCTCTGCCATGGGCAGTCCAAAAAACGAGCATAAAAAGCGCATATTGATCGTAGAAGACAATGCCGACATTAGAAATTATATCCGGAGCATTCTAGGTTCTCAATTCACCCTTGAAGAGGCCGAAAATGGGGCCATTGGACTTGAAATAGTTACCCTACATGATTACGACCTGATTATTAGCGATTTAATGATGCCAGAAATGGATGGCTTGGAAATGTGTAAACGAATAAAAAGTTCAGTTGAAACCAGTCACATCCCCATTATTTTACTCACTGCCAAGTCGGATATCGAAAATCGAATAGAAGGTCTGAGCATCGGTGCCGATTCATATATCACCAAGCCATTTCATCCTGAGCATTTGGTAACCAGGGTTAACAAACTGATTGAATTGCGTGAAATGCTCAAAGAACGGTATAGTCGAAAGATTTCACTGGTTGAAATGCACAAACCAGAAATAAAATCTGATTCACCAGATGAAATCTTTTTACAAAAGACCATTTCTGTTATCCTTGTTAAAATGTCAGAAACAGAATTTAACGGCGACCGGCTGGCTTCAGAGCTCAGTATCAGCAGAATGGGCTTACACCGCAAAGTCAAGGCGCTCACGGGCCAAAGCACCGGCGAATTAATTCGGAATATAAGGCTTAAAAAAGCATGTGAATTACTTAGCATACCCGGCAAGAACATATCGGAAGTCTGCTACGATGTTGGGTTCAATTCTCCTTCTTATTTTACCACCTGCTTTGTTGATACCTACGAAATGACCCCAAGTGAATATGCCCGGAGAGTAAAGACACAATGAATTGATTCTACTCCGAAAAAATAGGGATTGTCTTAAAGGGTTTAAAGTTTCAGGTTCAAAGTTTAAAGTTTAAAGTTTAAAGTTGCGTGCCGATCAATGACAACCAATACATTAACTTTGAACCTTAAACTTTAAACTTTAAACATTAAACTTTAAACCTGCATTTCCCAATTCAATCAAATTCAGGCAGTTTTGATAGTTGAGTTTGGTCAGATCAACATCCCAAATCTGTAAATCGGGCAGTGAAACGGCAAAATAATCCAGTTTAAATTCGTCGTTCAGGTGTAATGTTCCAAAGCGCACCAGTTTTAAGAAACGTTCTTTGGCCTCCTCTGTTTTTTGTAATTTTAATAAAGCCAGACCTTGATAATATATAGTATCGGGTTGCTGATCGTTGTAAAAGATCGCCGGAGTGGGCTCTTTCAACCCGCCAGATGCCAATTTCCAACATTCGGTTGCTTTGTCTACAATTCCCAGACCCTCAAACGCACAGCCTAGCCAGTAAAATATCGTATTTTCCTGTGCCCCATATAATTTTCCTTCACCCAAATTCTCAGGATATTGCTGGGCGCTATTTAATAGATCAACGGCCTTTTCATATTCCTTCATTTCAATGGCTTGCTTGGCCATTTCGGTTAGGCTGGAAACATATTGACCAGTTACTTTCCCTTCGCCGCCTTCCCATGGATGAAATTTACGGGCCATCAGCAATTCAAAAGCTTTCTTGTGCTGGCCTGTGAAATTGCACAATGCAACCCACTCCAGGTACAAATCATCGCGTTCAGTTACCAATGGAAGGTGCTCCTCCAGAAAGCGAAGACGCTTGGCAGGTTCATCATTCAGACGCTTGTACAACTGATCAAGTTCCATCAAAATTCGTGAATCTGTGGGATCGAGTGAAAATGCTTTTTCAAGTTCAGCCAATGCTTTTGGTGCATCATGCCGTTTGTTGAAATAGCCCAGCGCCAGGTTTCGATGAGCCGTGGGGAAAACGTCATCCAACTGGCAGGATTTTTCCCAACAGGCAATAGCCTCCTCAAAGTTCTGAACGTTGTACCAGTAATTGCCCAAATAATAAGGAGCTTTTGAATCATCCGAGTTTAGCGATATAGCCCACTGAAGAGCCACTACCGCTTCTGTTTGATTGGGGAAGCAATAATCTGGACAGGCTGATGCCGCTGCGTTCAAAGTGTTCATTGAGATTTCCAGTTCACCCCGCTGAGCTTCAAACCATGCTTTGTAATAGAAAGCCATCGGGTAAACCGGCTGATCTTTTTGCTCCCCGATTCCGATGCTGATCAGTTCAATGGCTTCGCTGAACAACCCTGCAGATGCATAGTCAAGGGCAAATTCAATGTAGGTGTGGATATTGCCCCTGATAAGGGTAGTTAATTCTTTAAACCTGACAGGTTTTAAAAACCTGTCAGGTTTAAACTTACAATCTTCATATAGAACCCCAAAATTGAACTGATCCAGCTTTAGAGATTCATCAATCAGCAGTTCGGCTTCATTGATGCGGTTGAGCTTACGCAAGATACTTACCTTCAATTGTCGCGCCTTGTGGTTGTGCCAGTTTCGTATCAACGAGCGGTCAACAAGTTCCAATGCCTCGTCCCAGTTTTGTCTTTTGGCGGCAATACGGGCCAGTTGGAAATAACCATTGTCCATCCAGGCGGCATTCCAGACCGACTTGTAGAACACATCCCAGGCCTCTTTATCACGTCCCTGATAGCTCAAAGCGAGGCCAAGGTTGTAGAGCGGCTCACCATCAATCGGATTGGGATTTCTGTCAGTGAGCGTTTCAATGGCTATTCTGAAATAGCTTTCGGCCTTGACAAACTGTCCTCTGCGCAAATACCACAAGCCAAGGGCATTGTTGCAGCGGCTGTCCTTTTTGTCCCTTCTGAGTGCCTCGAGGTAGTAATCGCGCGGATCATAGGTGGCATGGCGATACTGTTCAAGGTGTAAGCCAGTGAGGTACAACTGTTCGTTGCTCTGAATATCAGATGGTTGCAAGGCCGCCTTGGCAGCTTCCGGTATTGGTTTTTTCTCGCCCGATTCAGGTTTCCAATCCACCAGAATGATTCCCTCCGAAGAAAGTATTGAAATTTCAAGGTCCTTGGGTTCGAATCCCAACCGTGGTACAATCACCTTTTCGTACGATGTTCCAGGGTGAAAATCAAACAGTTCGTCCACAAGGATTTCTGATCCGGCTTTTAGAATTACCTTGCCTCCCGGATAAGCAGCCAGTGTATAGGCCTTTATGATTATTTTTTCGTTCTCAACTTCCAGATTAACCATGGCCTCCTTGGTCGCATTCTTTAGCACCCCAAGATCTCGGTAAGGCATAAAATACTGGTTAAAGGTTTTCTCTTCGCCTGGCATGATCCATGAAAAATCAGGCTGGTTGTCGGTATAGACCCCACACATGAGCTCGATATAGGGACCATCCTCATCGGTCAGGTTACGGTCCCAGGCCTGTCCAAAATCACCATGACCCCAGGTCCATTGCTTTTTACCGGGCGACACGTGGTGATTGGCCACATGCAACAGCCCACCTTTGCTGTCATTTTCGTAGCCTCCCACAAAATTGTATTCCGAATTGACGGCCATGTAGGAAGTTGGGACGGGAATATTTTTATACCGTGAAATATCGGTTCCCGGCGAATAATCAACCTTGTAATAAGTCCCCCGGGCAATGGGGAATTCAGACACATCACGCTTCCCATGATCAAACACTGCATGCACATCAGGTGGGAATACCGATTGGTAATCGTCATTGACTTTCACTGCCGGATTGGCCCACCAAAGAAAAGATTGGGGATGATTGGTTCGGTTGTATAATTTCACTTTGATCTCCAGGTACGCTTTATCGGGATGAAGCGTGAAGCCTGCCATACCGCGGGTGCGGAACATGCGTTCTACTTCGCTGCACCAAACCGTTACACTGCCATCGGCATTCTCTTCGATGCAATGATCGATCGCCTCAAAAGTCGAGGGACGATGGTGTTGGGGCCAGTTAAATTCTATGCCTCCTGAAATCCAGGGACCAGTCAAACCAACCAATGCCGGTTTAATCACCTGGTTATAATAGACAAAATGACGTTGCTTGGTTTTGTCGTAGGCCATCTGGATACGTCCACCCAACTCTGGCAGGACCATGATTTTAAGGTATTGGTTCTCCAGAAAAACAGCATTGTATTCCTTGTCTGTCTTTTCATCCAGGATCTTTTCAATGACAGGATGCGGGTAAACTACCCCACTACTACCCTGATATACACGCTTTTCCAGGAACATCGGATTCTTCTCAGGCTTCCCAATTCCATAGGTCGGAATGGTTACTTTTTCATACCAGGCTTTAACAGTCATTCTG
Source organism: Prolixibacteraceae bacterium (assembly GCA_036504555.1). Lineage (GTDB taxonomy): Bacteria > Bacteroidota > Bacteroidia > Bacteroidales > Prolixibacteraceae > Aquipluma. The sequence continues at coordinate 32,644 of DASXUZ010000071.1, forward strand.
ATTATTTATTTATCAATTCGATTCTTTAATTATTTTCCCTGTTCTTTTATTTTTGAGTTTCAATCTCTTCCAAAGATTTCCCTTTGGTTTCGGGCAATTTTTTCAGGATAAAAAGAAAACCTGAAAGGCAGATCAGTCCATAGAGCCAAAACGTCCCGCTGGCATTGAGTAATTTATTCAAAATCGGAAAAGTATAGGTGAGCACAAAGCAGGCAATCCACAAAGCCGTCGTTGCCACGGCCATGGCGGCTCCACGGATCTTGTTGGGAAATATCTCAGAAAGCACTACCCACGTGATCGGCGCCAGGGTCATGGCATAAGTGGCAATGGCAAGCATTACCAGCACCAGGATCGCAATCCCTTTTACTTCGAAAAAATAACTTCCCCCCAACAGGAAATAGATAACAGCCAGGCCAATCGAGCCAAGCAACATCAGTTTGCG
>DASXUZ010000072.1:0-11511 GCA_036504555.1 Prolixibacteraceae bacterium
CCCGTTGGGGAAGTTGTTCATCAACCAACAACATCAACCTGAACCTGCATCTGATGCGTGTTCCCGAACACCTGATCGATTACGTGCTCTTACATGAACTGGCCCATACGGTGGTTAAAAACCATGGGGAAAAATTCTGGCTGTTGCTGGAACAGATTTATCCCAATTCCCGGAAAGCTGATAAGGAAATGAATAATTACCGGACCCAAACCTTTTAGGAAGAAGTGCCTAAAGTACCTAGAGTGAACTAAAATGTCTAAAGTTGAAGATCACACGGTTCCAGGTACTCTAAATACTCAAGGCACTTTAAATACTTTAGTTCACTTTAAATACTTTAGTTCACTTTAAATACTTTCACTGGATGAATTGGAATCAACTTTTATCGACCACCCGACTGGGACAGGAAGAATTTGCAAAAAACGGTCAGACTCACAGCCGCACCCAGTTCCAGCGTGATTATGACCGTATTATCTTTTCATCCCCCTTCCGTAGGATGCAAAATAAGACTCAGGTATTTCCACTTCCAGGAAGTGTCTTTGTACACAACCGCTTAACCCATAGTCTGGAAGTGGCCAGCGTTGGACGATCATTGGGAAGTATGTTTGTTGAAAAGGCGGAAAACGAAAACCAACTTCCTGCAAATCAATTATTCCAAGAGATTGGATCGGTTGTTTCGGCAGCCTGCCTTGCACACGATATGGGCAACCCACCCTTCGGACATTCGGGTGAAGATGCCATTGCCCACTTCTTTAAAAAAAGCACCGAACCGAGGCTACGGGCTGAACTGCCGATAGAAGGATGGAGGGATTTTACCCAATTCGATGGGAATGCCAATGCCTTTAGGTTGCTAAGCCATCAGTTTAACGGCAGGCGTGAAGGCGGCTTTGCGCTGACCTATACCACCCTGGCTTCGATTGTAAAATATCCCTTTGAATCGATGTTGACCGAAAAGCCAAAGTTTGGCTTCTTTCAATCCGAGAAGCTGATCTTCGAGCGCATTGCAGATGAATTGGGACTGCTGAAATTGAATGAAAATCCAGCCAAATATGCCCGCCACCCCTTGGTTTTCCTGGTGGAGGCGGCTGATGATATCTGCTACCAGTTAATGGACCTGGAAGATGCCCACAAACTGAAGATTCACAATTACGACCTGACCCGGGAGCTCTTTATGAATTTCTTTGATCAGCAAACTGAAGCCAGGCAAATCAACCGGATCAATCAGACCCTCAATGTGGTGTCAGACCCCAATGAGCAGATTGCCTACCTGCGGGCCAGTGTAATCGGCAAGCTAGCCAGTCAATGCATTGATGTTTTCTGGCAAAAACAGGACCAGATATTATCAGGAGGTTTCCAGCAACCCTTGATTGAGCATGTTCAGCCCACTGCACTGGCTGCCATGAAAAAGATCAGAGAAGTGAGTATCAAGAATATTTACAATGATCGCTCAGTTGTTGAAGTAGAGATTTCGGGCTACCAGATCATCGGGACCTTGCTGGAGGTTTTTGTGGAAGCCATCTTGAATCCAAAGGAAGAAATTTCAAAAAAGATGCTTCAACTGATTCCCACTCAATACGGCGGGAATCATGCTACCACCTATGAAAAAGTACAATCAGTGGTGGATCTTGTTTCTGGCATGACAGACTTGTATGCACTCGATCTGTACCGGAAAATAAAGGGAATCAATATCCCCGGGGTATAATGGTAATTTTACTGAGCGGGTGACTTCGGGTTACCCGCTCAGTAAAAACACCTTTGTTACAATTTCTGAATTACAATATTTCTCCAGCTAACCTTAATCCCACCGCCATCGTGTATCTGAAGGGCGATAGAGCCTTTGCCCTCGCCGATTTTATCATCCGTCAGATCGGTCATTTGGTGGCCATTGAGCCAGGTGGTAACATGGTTTCCCACGACCTGGATTTTCATCTTGTTCCATTCGCCCATTTTCAGGTAACCTTCCTGATCGTCGGGGATTTGATGTAACCAGCCACGACCGTATGATTCATAAATGCCCCCGGTATCGTGGTTCGGAGGAGCCACTTCAACCTGCCAGCCGCTTATTTTCGTGCCATCAATCGTTGACCTGAAAAACACGCCACTGTTTCCGTTGGCATCTTGCTTAAATTCAAGTTCAAGGACAAAATTATCGTACCATTTTTCGGTGGCCAGGTAGCCGTATTGCTTATCGGGTCCGCTTTCACAAACCAACAGACCATCTTCAACCAACCACTTTTCAGTACCGTAAATCTTCCAGCCCGTAAGATCCTTCCCATTGAATAATACTTCTGCAGGACTCTTGGCCTTGGCAAGCAAAGTGCCGGCAACAATGAATGCGATGAGGAAAAATGTTTTCATTTTATTATTTTAGAAGTTACACATTGTTCTCGAGCCTTATCAGGGCTTCATTTTATCAGTCAACCAATGTTGCTGATATTTTAGATAAAGATAACAGTAATATACCTAAAACTACCAAATAATCTAAAAACAATTGTAGAATCCCGATCCCAAAATACTTTTCAACCGATGGATTGACGCTTAAATTTCGCCCCTATTAAAATGGAGGGTATAATAAAGGCCGTTTAATTGGTTGTCAATTGGTTAAGCAAATCGCCGTCCAGAAGCCGCAACAGAGCCTCCATGATACAATTGTGAACAAAAGATATGGTTTATTAAGCATTAAAAATTCTTAATAAAGGTAAATATCAGGCAGATATCTGAAGAAGACAACAACTTTTTTACGAACTTTACCGTTCTATCAAAGAAAAAAATTAGTCGGAGAAGATGATTGTAATATTCAAAATTATACAGGTTTTTTTGTTGGCTACTGTAAAATATGTTTTAACATTTCCCTACGCATTGCTGATAGGATTAAATTTTCAGCAGACATTGATCTCAGTTACCCTGGGAGGAATCCTGGGTTTCTACTTCTTTTATCATTTCAGCGGTTTTGCCATCAGACAGTTTCACCACGTTAAAACATTCGTATGGAAACACAGTCCGCATTCCATACGAAACAGGTATCGTCAAATTGTTGCATGGCGCAAATCGATCACGGGTGAAAAGGTTTTTACCAAGCGCAGCAGGTTCATCGTTAAGTTCCGTTCGAAGTATGGATTAATTGGCATTGTGATTGCCTCACCCATTATTTTAAGTCTGCCCATTGGTGCTTATTTACTGAACAAATACTACCCCAGGCATAAATTAGTGATGCCCTATATGATTTTATCGATCCTGAGCTGGGCAGTAGTGTTTTTTGCTTTTGGCATCATCTTTCCCAACCTGGTAAGATAGTTCGCCAATTTTTTAGGACACCAGGTATTTCAACCTTGTCTGATTTTTCAGAATCAGTTCCCGATCGGCCTCCAACCAATCCAGGGCTTCCCATTCATCAAAGTGAAACCAACATTGGGCGGAGTGCTCCCTGAGGGTAATTTCACCAGATAGGATTTGGCAGACAAATGGAATCAGGCTAATTTGTGCCCTATCAACATAGGCGAATTCAACACTCGAAAGCCGATCCATTGCCACTACCCTGATAGTCAATTCTTCTTCAATCTCTCGAACAATGCATTGTTCCGCCGTTTCATCCAGGTTTACTTTTCCCCCTGGAAATTCCCATTTCCAGGGATGACTACTCTTGGGACCACGCTGGACTGCCAGTATTTTTGATTCCTTCACGATGATGGCACAACATACTTCAATCATATCTTCTCTACATTGAACTTGCAAAGTAGTAAAAATTAATCTAAAATTTGAGCCAACTTCTAAAGTCATAAATAAGAATTAACACATTGCAACTAAGACTTAAAGACACACAAAGCACTGAATATCTGTTATCTGATTTTTAGTAAAACTTTTTTTCTTAGAGACTTTGTCGTAAATCTAACTTTTCGGACTGGGCTCAGACTTATCATCTCCAATTTCAATTGACCTCTAAAAAATAAGACTCCTTGTTTTGTAGGTCCATCAAGTTCAATTATCTTTATTGTCTGGCAAATGAACCACACCATACCCTTGATTAAATGAAGGAAATCTCAGAAGCGGTACTGTCAGCATTGATTACATCCTGGGAAAATCTGGCCCTGGCGATGGGAAATGCGTCAGACTACCCGGCACATTTAAATGCATTGCTAAAAATTGCATTCGATGAGTGTGATGAAAGAAACTGGAGGGCTGCCTGGATGGTGGATAAAATGCATGAGCAACATCCTGAATTGGTCATCCCCTATCTTCCTGCGATAACTGATTTTGTACTTTCTACCCAAAACGCAGGGAAGAAAAGACATTTCCTGAAGCTCATCAGCCTTCATCCAATCCCGGAAGACCGGATGGTAAGCTTGTTGAATTATTGCATCAATGCTTTTACATCAGCCAGCGAACCCATTGCAGTTCGGGTACATGCCATGCAGATCCTATTTAATATCGCGGAGCAAGAACCTGACTTTGTGGGTGAACTGATTGACTTAATTGAAAATGAAATCGAATTGCATGGATCAGCCGGAATATCTTCCAGAGGTCGTAAATTGCTCAAAAAACTTTATGCCTTGAAGTATTCAAGAATTCAGTAAATGAAGCTGCCCATTGCAAACAATATTTACGGTGTTCCAACTCTCATCCTGCAACTAATCACTCGATTTATTCTCTTATCTTTGACACCAATCAGGAATATTCAATCTCAAATTGTTGTTTATTCCATAACAAAGAATAGAATATGAGTTTCGACATTGATAAAATACGTCAGGATTTTCCCATCCTGAATCAAAAAATATACAACCGTCCACTGGTGTATTTCGACAATGCAGCTACTACCCAACGTTCGCAGCAGGTAATTGATGCGCTGACCCGAACTTATACCGAATACTATGGGAATATTCACCGTGCAGCACATTTCCTGGCCGATAAGGCCACTTTGGCTTATGAAGACACACGCGAGAAAGCGCGCAAGCTCATCAACGCAGAAACCCATGAGCAGATTATTTTCACCAAAGGGGCTACTGAAAGCATCAACCTTGCCGCTTTTTCCTTTGGCGAAGCATTCATTCAGCCCGGCGATGAAATCATTGTTTCTGAAATGGAACATCATTCCAACATTGTTCCCTGGCAGCTGATGGCCGCGCGCAAGAAAGCCAGGCTGGTGATGTTGCCCATGGATGACAATGGCCGCCTCTTGATTGAACAACTCGATACCCTGATTACCGATCGAACCAGGATAATGGCCATTGCCCATGTGTCGAATGTGCTGGGAACCATCAACCCGGTGAAATTGATCATTGAAAAAGCGCATGCACGGGGTGTAATGGTTTTGATTGACGGTGCCCAGGCGGTGCCTCACCTTGGAATTGATGTCCAGGAATTGGATGCTGATTTTTATGCTTTCTCGGCCCATAAAATGTATGGTCCCAATGGAGTGGGTGTGCTTTATGGGAAAAGGGAATTGCTCGAACAAATGCCTCCTTACCAGGGTGGCGGTGAGATGATTTCAGAGGTCAGTTTTGCAGGCACGACCTACAACGAATTGCCCTACAAGTTTGAAGCCGGGACACCCAACATCAGCGGGGTGATTGCTTTCGGGGCAGCCATTGATTATCTGCAGGACATCGGCCTGGAAACCGTGTCAGCCGTTGAAACTGATTTACTCAATTATGCCACTGCTGAATTGATTAAAATAAACGGATTGAAAATTTATGGTACACAGAAAGAAAAATCAGGCGTAATTTCGTTTAATATAGAAGGCGTTCATTTCTTTGACCTGGGAACCATGCTCGATAAGTTCGGAATCGCAGTTCGCACAGGGCACCATTGCGCCGATCCATTGATGGATCATTTCGGCATCCAGGGAACTGTGCGTGTGTCATTTGCATTTTACAATACCAGGGAAGAAGTCGACTTGTTTATTGAAGCATTGAAAAAAGTCATCCAAATGTTTTAAATTTGGAAAGGGAATTTAATTTTCCGCCTTAGACCATATACAGCTGATTCCAATCTTAATATGTGTTCTATAATTTCACATCTAAATAGAAGAAATGCAGATATAAACAATTCAAAAAAAACCTCCTATGTGCCGATTTAAACTACTGACAATAAGCCTATTCTTCCTGGTTTCAATGGCGGCCTCAGCAAAAGGAACCCGTATCTTAATTGTCACCGGAGGTCATGATTTCGATCGGGAAGCATTCTTTCAAATGTTTGATGCATTCGATGAAATCACCTACAAAGAGCTAAAACATCCCGAGGCCAATCTTCAACTGGGACAGATTGATCCAAAAACATTTGATGCCGTGGTGTTTTACGATATGCCAAAAAGCATTTCAGAAGCAGAGAAGGAAAGCTATCACCAATTGTTGAAACATGGGAAAGGATTGTTGTTCCTGCATCATTCGCTGGCCTCCTACCAGGATTGGGATGAATTCAAAACAATTGTTGGAGGCAAGTACCATGAGGAAAAAGACTCTCCACACTCATCCACTTACCAGCACGATGTGAATTTTCGGGTAATGATCAAAGACCCTTCAAATGCCATTACCAATGGCATTGCCGATTTTGACGTTCAGGATGAAGTGTACGGGAATACTGAAGTTTTGCCCGATGTAAAAGTTTTATTGACAACCAACGACCCTAAAAGCAGCGCCATTATTGGCTGGACACATACAAGGGGAAAATCAAGGATCGTGTATATTCAGCCAGGGCACGATCAGAAATCATGGACCAATCCCAACTACCAGAAACTGGTCAGGCAGGCCATTGGGTACGTTTCAGGAAAGTAAATCCTTGTACCAATCAAATGATGGTTCCCAAAATATCGCCCAGTAGCTGATCACAATTCATCACGTGGTCAGGGCTGTGTGAAAAACCTAAAATAACGACCACCAATTCTTTGGAAGGAATCATAAACAGGCGTTGACCATCATATCCCTGACACCAAAACATATCGTCGGGAGCGGAAGGCATTTTCCCTGATTTATTGAGCCAGAACAGTGCACCATATTCGCCTTTGCTTGTCGGATTGGGGCTTGAAGAGTATGTGACCCATCCCTCGGGTAAAATTCGTTCTCCATTGAAGACACCATCCTGGAGGTTAAATAAACCATACCGGGCAAAATCACGGACGGTGGCATACAAATAGGATGAACCTACAAATGTGCCCGAAGCATCCACTTCAAAAACGGCATCAGGCATCCCTATTTTATTAAACAAACGGGAATAGGGAAATTGATAATATTCCTGATCATTGTGGAGGCTTTGCCGTATTTGATAGGTGACCACATTGGGATTTCCTGATGAGTAGCACCATTTACTGCCCACAGGGTATTCCAGTGGCTGATTAAACACAAAACGTGCAAAATCATTCTGTTCATAGAGCATGGAAGTAACATCTGACACATTGCCGTAATCTTCATTCCAACGCAATCCGGTTTCGGCCTCCAGGAGGTTGTTGAAGGTAATGTTTCTGCGATCGTCACCCTTCCATTCTGGAATATTGATCGGCTGATAAATATCCCATTTCCCCTCCTTCACCATGATACCTGTCAGTGTATTGGAAAAGCTTTTGGCCATTGACCAACTCAGGAAACGTGTTTTTGAATTGAACTGTGGCTGATAGGCTTCCGCAACAGGTATTCCCTTGTGTACCACCATAAATGCAAATGCATGGCCGTTGTATCCATCGGCTTCCATGAGCTTTTTGGTAATCTGCGCCAGTTTCTGTTGATCAATGTTGGTACTGGTATCTGGTAGAACGTTTCCAAGCGGCCATGCAGTCGAGTCTTGGTTGTAGGCAACATGGCCATGTTTTGGAAATTTAATTTTCCGCAGTTTGGCCTCATCGGTTCCCCGAAGCAAGGTGCACCCGAATCCATCCCGGTAAATGGCTTTTGATTTTCCCCACAAAAAAGAACTCGTTACACTCGAATCCTGGAAATCAACTTCATTTTTGACATATTTCACCAGCGAAAAATGCAGGTCCAACGCTTCTACCTCCCCCTGCTGGCGATCGGAAACGAAAACAGCCGAGCACAAATACTTGGCAGGATAACCGGTAATGATGGGCAACATTCTGTTAATATAAAATAGACCATAACCCAAGCCTGCGATCAATAAAAGAGCAATCGACCAGAGAACGCGTTTCTTGGTTCTTTGAGGGGATGTACTTGCCATAACTTTCGGTTTTTGAAGTTAATAACTCCATAAATTTAAACAATATTAAAGAGAATAAAGCCAATTGCTCTTAATTTTCTTTTCTGAATGAATTGTTCAAGTCTGTTAAAAGCCGTTAACGATTGTTAGGATGGCCAATTATTGTATCGATTTTTTTACTTTTGTCAGAACGGGGATAAAGAACATGAAAAACAGCAAACTTGTACTCTTATTGGTTTTATTGATCAGTGCCTTCCAGGGATTTGCCCAGGAGGCTGATGAAATCGACCCAATGCCCATCAAGTTGAAAGGACAAGTTCTGAACTTGGAGGACGAAGCGCCCGTGCCTTTTGCATTTGTACTGAATTTCCGCACCCACACCGGGGTAACGACTAACGCCCAAGGCCTTTTTACCATGGATATGCTGAACATCGACAGCCTTGAAATTTCATCCATTGGCTTTTCGAAAGTTACAGTTCATGTGCCTGCCAATTACAACGAGATGAATGTACAGATTTTTTATGCAAAACCCATCAGGTACGCCCTGCCGGGAGTAACTGTCAAGGGAGAACAGGCCAAAGTAAATATGGATGGGGTTCCCGTTGGGACAAAATCGACGCTCGACCCCCAACTTCGCGGCGATGCCTACAATAAAAAGCCACCGGTGTTGGCTGCCGTGATTAATCCGATCAGTTTTCTGCAATATTACACCAGCAAACGGGAAAAGGAAAAACGGGAAACAAGGCTGGCCATCGTGACAGAAAAAAAATGGGAATTCCTCTCCCAGTATTACAACAAGGAATTGGTCATGGAACTGACTGGACTGAGTGAATTTCAGGCAGACTCGTTTATGATATATTTTAACAGCAAGCAAATATTTAATAGTCTTACCACCGAATATGAAGTTCGCGAGGCAATTAAAGAAATCTATAAATTATACCGTCAGGAAGGCCATTGAATGAAACTTCGGTAAATTTTACGACATTTGTCGCTTAGTTATTGGATAAAATAGGCTGATTATTAACCTATCATCCCAGCAGTATTTTTAAATGTCCTAATAATTCGCAAATTGAAAGAGCTTCCAAAGAAAATAATCACCCTCAAAAAGAAACAAGCTGCTCCCGTACCGGCCGATATACCAGCGGGTGACGGATTGATTCGCCTGAATAAATACATCTCCAATGCTGGAATCTGTTCACGCCGCGATGCCGATGACCTGATCAGCAAGGGTTTGGTGACAGTCAACGGTGAGGTAGTCACTGAACTGGGACGAAAAGTGACCCTGGAGGATGAAATCATCTTTGATGGCAAACGATTGAACCCTGAACGAAAAGTTTATATCCTGCTCAACAAACCTAAGGGCTTTATGACTACCAGCGATGATCCACATGCCGGGCGCACGGTCATGGAACTGGTCAGCAATGCCTGCACCGAACGGATTTACCCCGTTGGAAGACTCGATATTCAAACCACCGGGTTGTTGCTTTTTACCAACGATGGCGAACTGACCACTAAATTGACCCATCCCAGTTACGAAAAGAAAAAAGTCTACCATGTTGAACTGGACCGTGATTTACTCCCCGAGGATATGGAAAAGATCGCCCAGGGAATCGAACTGGAAGACGGCGTAATTGCCGCCGACGATATCCACCGCATCGATCCTGACGACGCACGCCAGGTAGGCATTGAAATACATTCCGGAAAAAACCGCATTGTACGCCGGATCTTCGAACACTTTGGATACCATGTCGAAAAGCTGGACAGGGTGCTCTTTGCCGGTCTCACCAAAAAAGATTTACCCCGCGGTCGCTACCGCTTCTTGACTCCCCAGGAAATTAATTTTCTGAAGATGAGTTAATGTAATGAAATCAGATTTCGCATACCAATAGATTACATTTTGGAGAAGGAATTTTTACATATCATCACTGAAAATCAAGGGATCATTCATAAGGTCTGTTCCATCTATTGCGATTCGGAAGAAGATCGGCGTGACTTATTTCAGGAAATTCTGGTGCAATTGTGGAAATCATTCCCTTCGTTTAGAAGTGAGTCCAAATTCTCGACCTGGATGTACCGCGTGGCGCTCAATACTGCCATCACCAGTTTCAAGAAAGACAAAAGGCAACCCGACAAATCAGGAACGGCCTACGAGAATTTGCACCTGGCCGAGGAGCTATATGATACCGGGACTGACGATCAGATCAAGATGCTCAACTCAGCAGTGTCACAGTTGACAGGGATTGAAAAATCAATCATCCTGCTGTTTCTGGAAGACAAGAAGTATGAAGAAATCGCTGAGATTACCGGCATCACCCAGAATTATGTGCGGGTGAAAATGAACCGGATCAAGAAGAAATTGAAAATGTTAATGAATACAGAAGTTTAAATGGAATTGAAGGATTTAAAATCGGCATGGAATACCTATTCTTCTCAGGAGGCGGATAAACATCACCTGGGCAAAGAGTCGATTCATGAGTTGCTGCGAAACCGAACCCAGACAATGGTGGATCGGATTGACCGCAATTTGAGAATCGGGATGGGGATATTGCTTGCCTTTATTGCCTTAATGATTTTGGATGACATGTATTTATCCAAAATCCTCATCAAGGAACCCTTCCAATATCCATCCTGGATGTATCCACTGGATGTTTTTTCAGATGCACTCATCGTGGCCACTTATCTTTTTTTCGTCATCAGATACATTAAAATAAAACGAAGTTTCTCAGTGGATCTTCAGTTGAAAAACTTTCTGACCGGGATTCTTGATACCCTTACCACTTATCGCCGCTTGTTTTACCTGGCAGTAATCATCTTGCTGATCAACATGATCGTTAGTTTCACTGCTGGATTTTATGAAGGGCTTAAATCCAGTACCAGGGCAATGGAAAACCTTACAGGCTCGAAAATTCTCATGATAACCGGCATTGGCCTTGCAGTTTTGATTCCATTGATTGCCGCTACTTTCCTTTTACTCCGCTGGGGATTCAACAAGCTGTATGGCCGCTATTTGGTTAGCTTAAACGATACCCTGAAAGAACTCGACGAATCAGGTTTGGCCGAATAGAAATCCCAGCACCCACAAAAAACAGCCAAATTCGGTACTGATGACCCCGATTCATATCCTTTTGACTCGTTGCTTCAAATTGAGCTTTGCGAAAATTCCAGTCCCATTTCCTCAAATCTAAGATTCTGCTTTTTTTGATTGATCCATCATTGGTTAGTTTCAGCTACGCCCTAAGGGTCAGCCGATTAAGCATGCCAACCTCCCAGATTTTTACTCCATCGAGCATTGCCAGGTCATTGGCATCTGTAATGTATCTGTAATCTAACTGTAATGTATCTGTATTCTGCATTACAGATACATTACAGTTAGATTAC
>DASXUZ010000073.1:0-48959 GCA_036504555.1 Prolixibacteraceae bacterium
GCAAGCGCAGCATGGCAGAATAGACATCAAACAGTTGAAGGCGGTTGGGCTCGTCAAGGTAATTCCAGCGAACAGGTTTATCACCTATCCTCCCATTCTGGTCGATTGAAACATCGTAACCCAGTTCTCCGAACTGCCAGATCATCTTGGGCCCTGTGAACGACAAAAAGAAAGCCGTGGCCAACTGGCTACGTCGAAGGGCTGTTGCCAAATCTTTGGTATTGTAGGTTCCGAGCACATTTCCATAGGTGAGCGTTTTGAACAGCTGCCTTTCCTCATCGTGGCTTTCCATATAGGCTACCAGCCCTGGTTTTGAATATCCCCGCTGCTGCCAGGATGCCCAGCTGAAATCAGATTTGCTCGCATCATTGTAACCCATGGCCGCTTCTGAAAAACTGCCCGAGACATTTCCCCAGACCAGCATCCCGTTTCCATAGGCCGTCAGTTCCCTTTCTTCGGTGTTGGCGGCAAAGTGTTCCAGGATAACAATCGCTTTGGGATTGACTTCCCATATTTTGCCTGCCATCCGTTCAAGGATAGCAATCCGGGATGCATCATACCCACTTCCATCGCCAGGAACGTTGGTAAAGCCCTTGGTGAAGTCGAAACGAAATCCGTCAACTTTATATTCCGTCAGCCAGTATTTGGTTACCCGATCGACAAATTCCTTGGTCGCCTGGCTTTCATGGTTAAAATCATTGCCCCAGCTATAGACCGCATTGGGTGAAGTTTGATTGTACCAGGGGTTATTGGCTGCAGGACGGCCCAAAGCATCGTTCCAGTACATTTTGGCCAGGGGGGATGAATTGTAGGAGTGGTTGAGCACCATGTCCTGGATGACGATAAAACCCTGCTTGTGGGCCTCGTCGATCAAAGCCTTCAGGTCATTCTTGGTTCCATAAGCCTTATCGGGGGCAAAATAGAAGTTAGGGTTGTATCCCCAGCTGTCGTTTCCTTCAAATTCACTGAATGGCATCAGTTCAATGGTGTTGATGCCCAGTCGTTTCAGGTAATCAAGCCTGGCTTGAACAGCCTTGTAGGTTTTATCGGTCGTAAAATCACGGATCAGCAATTCGTAAATTGAAAGTTTGCTTTGAGGGGGTATCGTATAGGAAGGCGCACTCCAGGAATAGGGAGTTTGTGCCGTCTGTAAAACGGAGGCCCGATCGGAGGCCTTTCCTTCAGGATAAGCCAGCATATTGGGATAGATGGTTGAAGAAATGTATTTATCTTCAGGATCTGAAACTTTATCGGTATAGGCATCGGCCACTTTCAGTTTGCCATCGATCAGATATTGAAACACGTATTCCTTTTTGGGGACCAGGTTTTGGAGCTGGAGCCAGAAATAGTCGCCGTCTCGTTTCATCTGGTAGGCATTGTCAGGCAACCAGTTGTTGAAATCACCGGTTGCAAAAATGTAATTCTTATTGGGGGCATATACAATCAGCGTAGCTGTCTGATCATTGATATAATTGATACCGGTTTGCAGTCCGGCAGGTTTGGTCTCGTTAATGATCGTTTCGCGTATGCAGACATATACCGAGTCAAGTTTAATGCTCGTTCCCTGGGTGGCTTTCAGCTTCAGCCAGTAATTTCCTGCATTGGGAATGCTTATATTTTGGGTAATGGAGATTCCTGAGAGGGCAGCAATTTGCTGATTGTTCTGATACAGCACCAGGTTTGAGCTACTGGATGCAGTGCCTGTGAAGGCAAATGATTGATTTTTTTCATATACATTGATTCTGGCCGGGGAGCTGATGCTGATATTTAATCCCTGGGCATAAACATTGACAAATAGATCGTTGGATTGTTTGGTTCCATCGGCTGACCGAAAGACAAAATTCATCGATTTTACGACTTCCCCTGGCAATATAGAATAGAACGTATTAATATCAGGACTGATGACCAGTTCATAGATGCCGTTTCCCTTGTTGGTCAGTTTGGGCTGGAAGGTATTGTTCCCCCAGCTACCAATCACATGTTGCCAGTCGGTGGTGCCGTTGATAAATACCCCCGTGTGCGCATACAGATCCCCGGTAAACAATCCAAGCCTGGATTCTTTGGAGGAATCAAATGTAATGGTGACCCCCTGATTTTGGGCAGGCAGTGCCGGAATGGTTGTAATCTGGGCAAAGCTTATCTGAAATATGGCCAGTAGAACTATAAGTAAATTGAATCGTCGAAACATTGGTATAAGTATTTACAATTTAAAATATTTACTAATTTACTCATTTAAATTTACTATTTGCAACGCTGATTAAATCGTAAATTGTAAATCACAACATAGTCAATAAAAAAAGGCTTACCCACCCCAAAGGAGTGGATAAGCCTTCGGTATTTCAGAAATTAATTTTTCTTGATCGTTGCTTTAAGGGTCCATGGATCCAATGTAATGGTATAATTACCTGCAGCTGCAACAGCAATGTTTCCACCATTCTGAGTAAGTGCAGTCAAATCACCGCCCAGGTTGATTGCCCAGTCGTCATTGGCCCTGAATTTATATTCACCAGCCGTTAAGTCAAGGGTAACGGTAAGGACCTTATTGGTGGCATCCCAGGTCATGTTGGTGTCTGTGTCCCAACCTCCAGGAGTAGCAGCACCAATGACTCCCCATCGGTTGGCCGTATAAGTATAGGCATTTGGATGGCTTAAATCGAGGGTGAAGGCATAATCCGATTCAAGGGTCAAGGCGATGTTTTCTCCGCCGGCATTTAGCTTGCCATCAGTAGCGCCTTTTGTAAAGAGACCGTAATTGAAGCCCCAGTCGTGATTGGCCCTGAATTTAAACTCACCAACCTTCATGTGCATGCCACCAGTCCAGGTCCTTAAAGCTGCATCGTAAGTCAAAGCAGTTTCATCAGTCCAGTCGCCAGGAGCAGCGCTTCCAATAACACCCCACACGGTAGCTACTGCGGTATAGGTAAGGGCAGTGGCATCGGCAGTGAGTTTATAGTAACCTGCAGGAGAACTGATGTTTCCACCATTGGCATCCAGTTTACCAGCACCGCCATCGCCGTAATTCGGTCCATCCCAGTTGGGTTTGGAGGCAAATTTCCAAGCATTGGATGCATTTTTCATATATACATAGCCTTCCAGTTTGGTTGGTGCCGAAGATAGACTTGCTACCTGAGGCGATTTATCCGGCGCCCAATCGGCGAAGGTAGAACCTGGATAGCTGGCAGCTACGTAATCACCAGGAATGTACCATGTCATGGTTGCCAGGTATGGAGTCACCTTTAAGGTGGCTACATTTGAATAAACAGGTTTTGCCAAAGCTGTACCCTGACCTGCCACTACACGAATAGCCAGATCACCGCTTGTAGCAGGGGCAATGCCAGCATTAATGGCTGCGTTATTCAGGTCATTTACAGTGATATCACCTGTCATGGCAGTGCCAAAAGGCAATACCAGCGGAGTGGCAAAATTACCCCCAGCCTTATCGATCTGGATGGTATAATTGAGTGGGACATTCCCAAACTCTGTGGCATTCCAGTTGAACGTTACAGCTTTGGTGGTGGCATTTGCAACCAATAATGTCAATGGTCCTGCCGGGGTTAAGGTCAAATTGACCGGAACAACGTAAGGGTAGACCATTGGAATATTTATTGTGTTGGAAATATACTGCTCATTGTTATTGGCGTAGGATGAAACTACCCTTACATCCAATGGGAAAGGACCACTTACAGCTCCAAAACCAAAAACAATTGCATTGAGTTCCTTAGCAGTATAAGTAGTGCCTTGTACGCCCTTTAATACCCTTGTAACAGGTTTTTCAAAATTTGTACCTGCAGGAGCAATTTGAACAATGAACTTTTGATTTGCAGAATCAGTGGCATATTCAGGCCATGACCAGTCCAATGTAAGGACTACCTTATTTGCATCGGCCATATCATTGGCGAGTGTGCTTGCCACACTTCTCAACTCCACAGAGCCTTTCCCCTCTTTATACAGAGGTAAATCGCCTTCTTTATGGCAGGCAGTGAAAATCAATGCGATTCCAACTGTTGCTATGATAATTTTTACGATGTTTTTCATAATTAACCGTTTAAATATTGAGATTAGTTTACTGTGCGACCACCGTATATTTACCACGTTGGAAATCGATCGTGATCTTATAAGTACCCGAAGCAGCAGGAGCGGGGAATTGAGGATCTGAGTCCTTCATTTCGAAATCACCACCTGACACCACTGTACCATCCAAGGCATGATATTGCGTACCCCAAACACCATTGGTCTGGATTAACTTATACCCTCCACCAGCAATTAATGGAACTGTAATTTCGTAAAGAGTCTCCGACTTCCTGGTAAATTTCTGGCTTACATCGTAAGGAGCTTTAATCGGATTGTCCCAGCCAGAAGCTACAGCACTTCCAAGAATCCATAAATCACCCGTTGCAGGAGGAGTCACTTTTGGAGGAATGGCATAAGGGGTCACTGTAAAATTAAGCACATTCGAATACAGCGGCACTGAACTGTTGGCCAGTGTCGATTTAACCCTTACATCCAGGTGATGAGGCTTGCTCGGCTTCAAGACCAGTTGATTCAGCAGGTAATCATTCAAGGTAGCCTGTGAAATGGTTTGACTTAAATCCTGGCTGATGGCCACTTCCTTCTTGTTGGGATTGGTAAAATTGGCCCCCGTGGTATCAATCTGCAGCACATAACTTACGTTTTGCGAACTGACGCCCGTTGTAAAATTGTAATTGGGATTGAGCCATGAAAAGGTAACAGCATCGTTCGCTGCAGTGGCAAAGGTCAAGGGGATGTCGGCCGTATTGGCAGTCAACACCGGAGCGGTCCCTCCTTCAAAATAGATCTTATTCTCATCTTTCTTGCACGACCAGATCATGGTGGTAAGAATGAGTAATAAGAACACGAACTTAGATATATTTTTCATTGTGAATTCTTTTTTTAAAGTTTAAATTAATATCCAGCATTCTGCTTCAAGTTCGGATTAGCAGAGATATTGGCTGCAGGAATGGCGAATAAATTATATTTACTGTCAACTGCCGTACCGGAAGCAATTCCACCTTTCCAGGGCCATAAATAGCTTGAAGTCGTTAATTGATTGTAACGAATCAAGTCCGTACGACGGTGCCCTTCCCAGAACAATTCTCTGGCGCGCTCGTCAAGGATATTCTGCAAGGTCATATCGCCTGCACTAAATGCAGCGGCCCCAGCCCTTGACCGGATAAGATTCACATAGGTGCGTGCATCTGCTGCATTGCCAGTGGTGCCTCCACGAAGAACTGCTTCTGCATAAATCAGGTACATTTCCGGTAAACGGAATACCGGGAAATCAATATCGGCGTATGTTTTGTCCTTGTCACTTACGGCAAGACCATCGGAGCGAAGATTCACATATTTCTTGATATGATACCCTGTAGCGAAGTTAGCGACATCATCAAGGGTATTGATGGCTGCCTGGGCTGGAGTGCCGCTATATTTTGAGGTATAAAAAGCATTGCCCCTCTTATCTGCAGATTTATCAATATTTCCAGATCCTTCTTTGGGGAACTTGTCGCCCAAGGCCTTGGTGGCCCTGTATCCATTCCATCCACCTCCAACGCCATAATCATCATGATCATCGCCCGAAGCGGCATGGACAAAGAAAGTGGTATTCCCATAAGCGCGTCCCGTTACTCCATCACAATTAATGGCCCAAATAATTTCATTGGCAGATTTGTCGTTATCGGCCATGAATAATTTAAAATAATCCGGTTGTAAGGTATATCCGGCATCGATGACCTTTTTGGCGTAGGTAATGGCCTCGTTATTTCGGGCAGTCCCGGTATAAACCGAAGCATTCAAATAAATACGAGCCAGCAAGGCCCAGTCTGCCGATTGATCCACACGTCCATATTCAGCTGTTTTTGCAGGAGCCAGTTCGCCTTCAATGGCTTTGAGTTCACTTTCAACATAAAGGAATAAACTGTCACGGGAAATCTGGCGGGGTAAAAATGTACCGATTCCATCAGCTTCTGTAATGAAGGTTGATTTGCCAAATAAATCCATCATGACCCAATAGTTGAATGCACGCAGGAAACGAACTTCAGCCCTGGAGGTTTTGATCTCTTCCGCTTGAGTACCGGTAATCCCTCTGCCTGCAACCTTTTCATCGGTTGATTCACGCAAATATTCATTGATCAGGGTAATATTATAGATCGGCCGGGCATAGATACCTTTGATGAAAGGATCGCTGCTGCTCCATTTCAGATCATGAAAATCATGAATGGTTTGGTCATTCCAGGCCACAATGGCCTCGTCGGTTGGAAGTTCCTGACAATTGAAAAACATGCGGATAAATGCAACCTGCGAACCTTCGTCGAGCCCTCCGCCGATATCGGGTAAATCAGATGGCCCCTTGTTGCCTGTTACGGATAATCCACCATAGGCTTTGGCCAGCACGCTTTTGTATCCCTCGGCGTTCGAATAGGCCTTTATGGCTGTGAGATCATTTTGAGGGAACAAATCCAGTTTATCTGCACAAGATGTTGCCACCAAAATAGCAACACAGGCAAACATTATTTTTGTTATTGTTCTACTTTTCATATAATTGGCTTGTTAAAATTAAAAGTCAAGGTTAAATCCAATAGAGTAGATCCTTGGTCGTGGATAGATGACATTATCGACACCCACATTGTTCACATCCGAGGGGGAGTACTCTGGGTCTAATCCGGAATATTTGGTAATGACAAAAACGTTTTGAACATTGGCCGTAATACGGAGTTCAGAAGCTCTGTCAGGGAAAATTTTACCGACATTGTATCCCAAATTGATATTATCCAGGCGGAAGAAGGAAGCATTCTCAATATAGTAATCCGACAAATACTGCATGTTGTTAAATTTGGTATCCAGGTAATTCGCCGATACATTGCGTAAATAAAGCAGTGGATCCTTCAGCGCTCTGGTGGTGGCATTGTTCGAATTAAAGTTATTGTACAGGTAATTGCCTATCATGGCGTGGCCTACCAAGCCGAGTGTCCATTTCTGATAGGTAAACTGGGTATTCAAGCCAACCATGAAATCGGGAGCAGGTTTTTTATAATAATACCGGTCGTCGTCATTTATTTGGCCGTCCCTGTTGATGTCCTCGTACAAGCCTTCAATGGGGGCGCCTGAGACTTTATCATACACTTGTTTGTAGACAAAAAAGGTCCAGGGGGCATATCCAACGGCATGCTTTTCGATTTTATTCCCTGTTCCTCCATTGACACTACCCATATCAATTCCTTTATAATCAGGAATATTGTGTTTTAGCAGGTTGGTAATTTTAGTGTCATTATAGGTGACATTAAATCCAAAACTCCATGAAAAGTCCTTGGTTTGAATCGGGATGGCGTTGATAGCAAATTCAGCCCCCTTGTTTTCCATGTTGCCCACATTGGTCAATAATTCAATATTAAAATTGGCCCCTGGAGCAATAGGAACTACACTTAAGAGGTCTTCTGTCTTCTTATTATACACATCAACGGTTCCTGAAATACGACCTTTAAAAAACCCAAAATCTAACCCTAAATTCTGGGTCGTGGTGGTTTCCCATTTAATATCAACATCATAGGCTACCGGGCGCAGAAAGCTATAGAATTTATCGCCAAACTGGTATTGTGCAGTACTTTCGCTTCTGCTGTATCGAGTTACATAGGGGTAGTTATCAAAAACACCCTGCTGCCCGGTAACACCCCAACTTAAACGAAGCTTTAAATCAGAGACAACATCCGTGTTTTTGAAAAATTCATCTTTCATTTTCCAGGCAAGGGCTACAGCCGGGAAATAACCCACGCGCGTGTTGGGTGAAAATTTTGAACTTGCATCCCTACGTATGGAGGCGGTCAACAAGTATTTGTCATAAAAGGAATAATTCAACCGGCCCATATAAGACTCCATACGGGATTCCGGTTTATCTGTAAGGAAGGTTGGAACGGTCGTTGCATCAACTACACCTGCCTGGCTGTAGGAAGGATAGTTATACTGGTCGGTGTAATTTTTACTGTAACTATGTCCTACAAGAACATCCAATTTGCTTTTGGCATCGGGGATTTCTTTTGTATAGAACAAGGAGGCATCAAACAGTTGACTGGTTTTTCCTTGTTTATATTGGCTGAAAATTCCATGTTTAAATTTAGCAATGGCCATGGTGCTGTCCCTGTTATCATGACCACTTCCGGAGGCTTTGTCAAGACCTAAGTTGACCAGCACGTGTAAATCGGGAAAGAAATGTAGCTTGTAATCCAATTGTACATTTCCAAGGAATCTGCCTACCTGCGAAGTATTATCTCTTGGATAAATTAATCCAACAGGATTCGGTGCAGCGGCTCCGCCGTTGGTATTAATGACCTTTCCATCAGCCTGAAGCCATTCCCAATATCCTCCGTAATTACCACCGCCATCTGCTGTATGTACCGTTTGGGTAGGGTCGAAAGTAACGGCTCCGCGAATGACTGCGCTTTCATCTACAAAACGGTTCTCCGTCCTGCTGTATTTGGTATTCACGTTTACCGATAAATGATCTGTAAAAAATTTGGGTGAAAGATTCAAGCTCCCGGTAAAACGATTGAAGTGATTGGTTTCAATCACCCCATCCTGTGTTAAATACCCCGTGGAAATACGGAATGGAATCTTATGTACGGTTCCACTTGCACTCAGGTTATTATCAAACCCCATGGCAGGGCGGTAAACTTCTTTTTGCCAATCCGTGTTGGCCGTTCCTAAAAGGTTTTTATACGTATTATTACCTGTGGCCGCGGCATCGGCAGTCACGAGGCTTCTCACCTGGTCGGCATTCAATACATCCACATATTTGGATACTGTTCCTACTGAGGCCTGGGAATTAAAGTTGAATTTAACAACCCCGGCAGCCCCTTTCTTGGTTGTGATAATCATCACTCCGTTGGAAGCCATTGATCCATAAAGGGCAGTAGCAGAAGCATCTTTTAATACACTGATCGATTCAATGTCATTGGGATTAATGGTATTCAATAAGTTGGCCGAGCCAGAAAGACTATTCGTTGCCACCGGTATCCCATCAATAACGATCAACGGATCGTTGCTTGCATTGAGCGAAGCCCCTCCGCGAATACGGATGGTACTCCCTGCTCCTGCTGCGCCCCCACTGGAAGTCACTTGCAAGCCGGGTACTTTACCCATCAACAATTGTTCAGGGGAAGCAATGTTCCCTTTTTGAAATTCTTTCTCCGTGACCGATGACACAGAACCTGTTAAGTCCGTTTTCTTCCTGGTTCCATAAGCCACTACGACCACTTCTTCCAGTTGTTCGTTTTCAGAAACCAGGGCCACCGTAAGGGATTTTTGTCCACTCACTACCACTTCCTGCCCGGCATAACCGATGTAGGAAAACTGAATGACATCTCCCTTTTTGACACTCAGGGTAAAGTTACCATCTTCATTGGAGATTGTTCCATTGGTGGTTCCTTTCACTGCAATAGATACACCTGGCATGGATTCTCCCGATGAGCTATCGGTCACCTTGCCCGATAATACAAATTGCTGTGCCATTGCATTGTTTCCAATCAACAGCGACAGAATTAGTATTAATACATTTAGGTTTTTGCGAATAATCCTCATGTTTTAATTAATTATTGGTTCAAATACTCGTTTAAGATTCATTGATCTGCATTTTTAGTTAATTCCTTTGATGGTTTTCCGTTTTTGACTTCCTAGCTATTAATTCCGAGACCAAAGTATATAAACTGTTAAAATTTAGTTAATAAATGTTACAATCCGTTTACTGCAAACGTTTGCGATGTCGATTGCAACCAAAATGTTATACAACAGGTGGCCTCTGGTAGGTATAATTTAGAAGTATTTGATAAGATTCATCCAGAATGATTCGGGCTTCAAAATTATATATTATCTTTAGTGGTTGTTTTGTAAACCAAGACCAGAAACAAATCCTTTATGCGAAGTACTCAGATTACTATCAAAGACATCGCCCGAATTCTAGGGATCTCACCTTCAACTGTTTCGAGGGCATTAAAAGACCATCCCGATATCAATGCCGACACCAAAAAAGCGGTGAACGAGCTGGCCAGTAAATTAAAATACCACCCCAACGCCGTGGCCCTTAGTTTAAAAAACAGCCGCACCAATACCATCGGGGTGATCATTCCCGAAATTGTCCATTATTTCTTCTCTTCGGTTATCAGCGGGATTGAAGATGTCGCCTCCCAAAAAGGCTTTACGGTGATCATCTGTCAATCGAATGAAAGCTATGGCCGCGAAGTAGCCAATGCCCGCACCTTGCTCTCGCATCGCGTGGATGGCGTATTGGTCTCTGTTTCAAAGGAAACCCATGTGTTCGATCATTTGGTTGAACTGCAGGAAGGCGGCATCCCGATCGTCTTTTTCGACCGCATTGCCCCTGAAATTTATGCCGACCAGGTTATTATTGATGACCTGGAGGCCTCCTACAAAGCGACCCGCCACCTGATCGAAGCCGGAAGAAAACGCATTGCCCATTTTGCCGGCCCTCAAAACCTGGTGATCGGCCGAGATCGTTTACAGGGATACCTGAATGCCTTGACTGAAGCAGGCCTGCCCATCGACAACCGCCTGATCATTGAGGCCGATACATACGAGAAAGCCCGCAATGCCGTGATCGAAATGATCGAATCGGGCAATACCCCCGATGGGGTTTTTGCTGTGAACGACCTGACGGCCATTGGCGCGATGCAAACCATCCAAAAGAAGGGATTCAAAATCCCGGACGACATCTCCATTGTAGGCTTTAGCGATGGCCGCTTTTCAGGGATCACCGACCCCAATCTCACTTCAGTCGACCAGCATGGATATGAAATGGGCATCACGGCCGCCGAAATGTTGTTCAACCGGATCCTTTCAACCGAAAACATCTACATCCCTGAAATAAAAGTGCTGAATGCCGATCTGATCATCAGGGGAAGTTCTTTGAAGGAATAAATAAAGATAAAGCTAAACTCACTCCGTCGGCTAAAAGCCAGACGGCAAAGGATATATCTCTGATGAAGGTAGGGATTAAAACTAATGGCATATATACATACGCAGCATTTTCCAATAAATTAACTTCTCTTTTCAATGTTGTTTTGCTGAAGATGTATTTCGGAATTTTTACTTCCTTCTTTCCAAAGTATCAATTTATATGATAGTAATATTACGCACTCTATTTGCGATTAGTTCGTTAATTTACTATCTTTGTGTGGTTATTATCATCTATATGAGAAGAACTGTAAGACAGATGATCGATCTAATTATATCTGATGGATGGTATTTCACCAGGCAAAATGGAAGTCACAAACAATATTGCCATCCTACAAAAAAAGGAGTTGTCACCATCCCTGATCATGGGAAATCCATAATGCTCGATCATTTTGTGGTAGGCTCAATATTGAAACAAGCAGGATTAAAGTAAAGGAATATATGATGGAACAAATTATCGTTGAAGTAGGGTTTGTAGATGGCAATTACTCAGCCCATTTGCCACAACTTCCAGGATGTGTAACTGTTGGCACTTCACTGAAGGAAATCGAGGATAACATGGCAGAAATAGTTCCTTTTCATCTTGAAGGTCAAAAGGAACAAGGTGTTGATGTTCCTGCCATTTTTAACGGGGAATATAAATTCATTTTTAAACTTTCGATTGAAGCTATTATTAATTACTATAGTGGTATCTTTACAAAGGCAGCCCTGAGCCGCATTACAGGCATCAATGAAAGACAGTTATGGCATTATGCGGCAGGATTGCGAAAGCCACGCCCACAGCAGCGCAAACGGATCGAGGAAGGCCTGCACCGATTAGGAGAAGAACTAATTTCTTTAACACTATAAACCATGAGCAATCAATTTAATTCCTCCAACCGGTTAACCCAAAAATCAGGCAACCAATTCGTTAAAGGCATGAAAAAAATATTCTTTTACCTGGTAATACTGATCGTCCTTTTCTTGGCAGTCTTTATTTACTGGAGCTACTATTACACATACAGTGACGGCTCCCGTGCCGGATTGCTCCAGAAAGTCTCGCGCAAGGGCAACATCTTCAAGACCTATGAAGGTGAAATGATCCTGAGCAGCGTGCAGAGCAATATCAATGTGCCCCTGGCCTCCGAGAAGTTCTTCTTTTCGGTGAGCAACAAGCGCGTGGCTGAGAAGCTGAGTGCCCTGCAGGGTGAATTTATCGTGGTCCATTACGAGGAAAAGAAAGGCACCTTGCCCTGGCGGGGTGAAAGCACCTATGTGGTCGACAGTGTGTCGGTGAGTCACCGACCCTAATCCATCGAATCAGCCGGAATGATATCTGCTGGAGGCAATACTTCTGATTCCTGTGTCCAGGCTGAATTCATCTACTGAATTTGATTCAAAAAAACCAAGACAGTAAAAGCCAGTGCCATGATCACGGCGCCCAATCCGATTCCAGCGGCAGTCTCATTTCCAATTTCCCTGACTTCAAATCCCCGGGTCAGAAAACTTTCACGGTCGATAAAACGGCGGAAGATGCCAATCAAAAGGAGCATTCGCCTCTTTGTGACCTATTTGCTTTGGAACGAAAAAAGATACCTCCAATGGTGATTGTACCTGATGGAAGAGGGTATTGAACGTGTCTATCTGATACTTTTCTGATACTTTTCTGATACCTTTCTGTAAGGTAAGGTTACAGAAAGGTATCAGATGAGTATCAGAAAGGTATCAGATAGCATACAGATGACGGGAATTGAAGGAGAGAGCTATGGAAGGATGAATGGCAGTCTGCCAGCCCCATGCCACATGCCTGAAGCCTTTATTTCTCCTCCCGACTTATTAGCTGTTACACAACATTTAGTACTCTATTAGTACAAAAATGGCAAAAAGTTTACTAATAGGGGTACCTTGGCAGCCAGCCACCAAAATGAAAAACCAGCTCTTTTGAGCGCTCATTGGGCCCTCGGCGATGAGCTGTTTCTATACAATCAATTATTTTGAAAAATATTTCCCTCTTTCTGCAAACGTTTGCAATGGGTAATTTTATGATCTCAGGGCTATTTAGATCGTAAAATAAGGACCAGCAGGAGTTTTAGGATTTGTTTATTACAAAAAAGCTTCTTTATATTTGTAGAGTTAATTCCGTTTTTTGTAATTCCACTTTACGACTTCATCGAGGTTGCCTGAAAAGCATTTCAGGTTGACCGGTATTGATTCCAAACATTTGATCATGTCTGTGGGTATTGGATTTTTATAAAACCGCCAATGGCAGTTTTATTCCTTGTCCGATAATCCGTACTTTGACAAAACCAATGTATGTCTGCATTCAATCAAATCAACCGATTTAAATCATACCAATGAAGAAGAAACCTGTCTTAAGCTTTTGGCAAATCTGGAACATGAGTTTTGGGTTTTTGGGTATTCAGTTTGGCTTTGCCCTTCAGAATGCCAACGTGAGCCGTATATTCGAGACCCTTGGCGCCAAGGTGGACAATATCCCCATTCTATGGATTGCGGCACCTGTCACAGGACTGGTCATGCAGCCCATCATCGGTCACATGAGCGACAAGACCTGGGGCCGATGGGGTCGCCGCCGCCCGTTTTTTATGCTCGGGGCCATCCTGGCTTCACTGGCCTTGCTGGTAATGCCCAATTCGCCCTCCCTGTGGATCGCGGCCGGGATGCTCTGGATCATGGATGCCTCAATCAACATTTCAATGGAGCCCTTCCGGGCCTTCGTGGGCGATATGCTGCCCGGTGAACAGCGAACAAGAGGATTTGCCATGCAGAGTTTCTTCATAGGACTGGGCGCAGTGATTGCCTCCGGTTTGCCCTATATCCTGAGCGAATGGCTCGGGGTGGCCAACGTGGCCGAGATGGGCCAGAAGATTCCCCCATCAGTGAGGTATTCTTTTTACCTGGGTGGGGCTGTTTTCTTCCTCGCGGTCCTGTGGACGGTGATACGTACCAGGGAATATTCGCCCGACCAGTTGAAGGAATTCGAAGAAGAGAGCATTCAAAGCCAGGGCCTGACCCGTTTTGTATACCGCACCCCGGTTGAACTGCTGAAAAGCTTTTTCCGTCAGGGATTTATCTGGCTATTGGCAGGTCTGGCCTTCAGTTACCTGATTTATCTGGAAGGATGGGAAAAGGAATTATATGTGATCTCGGTGGGACTGGGAGTCTTCGGATTGATCCTGCTGATCACAGCATGGAATACCCGGCAGGGGCTTACCCGCAACGGCTTGGTGGAGGTCATGACCGATCTGATGAACATGCCAAAGACCATGAAACAGTTGGCGGTCGTGCAGTTCTTCTCGTGGTTCGCACTGTTTGCCATGTGGATATATTCGACCTCGGCAGTGACCAGTCACATCTACGGAACGAGCGATACCACCACCGAACTTTACAACAAGGGGGCCAACTGGGTTGGATTCCTGTTCGCGATCTACAATGGGTTTGCCGCCCTGATGGCCTTTGTCCTGCCCGTACTGGCCAGGGCTACGAGCCGTAAGATGGCTCATGCCATTTCACTGGTGATCGGTGGCATCGGGCTGATGTCATTTTATGTGATCAAAGATCCGCGCATTTTGCTGATCTCGATGGTCGGCGTTGGAATTGCCTGGGCAAGCATTCTATCGATGCCCTACGCCATTCTTACCGGTGCACTGCCTGCTGGAAAAATGGGCATTTACATGGGGATTTTTAATTTCTTCATTGTCATTCCCCAGATCTTTGCAGCCAGTATCCTTGGCTTTTTTACCAAATCATTGTTTGGCGGCCATGCCATTTACGCCCTTGTACTGGGAGGCGTATCCCTGATCATTGCTGCTGTAAGTGTACTGTTTGTAGATGATGTAGACCAGAGATGAAAAAAATTAAAGCTTGCATTTTCGACCTCGATGGGGTGATTGTAGATACGGCCAAATATCATTTTATTGCCTGGAGGGCCCTGGCTGAAGACTTGGGTTTCAGCTTTACGGAAGAAGACAATGAGCGTTTAAAGGGAGTGAGCCGGATGCAATCATTGGAGATTTTGCTGGAGATTGGTGGAAAACAATTTTCGGAAGCCGAAAAATTGTCCATGGCCCACAAGAAAAATACACTCTATGTGAGTTACATAGAAAAAATGACTCCAGAAGAAATCTTGCCGGGAGTACGGGAATTTTTACAGGAATTGAGAAGCAAAGGAATCAAAGTGGCCCTGGGTTCGGCCAGTAAAAACTCACCGATGATCCTGGAACAGATTCAACTCTCCGGGATGTTTGACGCCGTGGTTGATGGAAATTCGATCACGGAGGCCAAGCCCAACCCTGAAGTATTTCTGAAAGGGGCTGAAAGGCTGATGGTTGAACCCGAACAGTGCGTGGTTTTTGAAGATGCCATTGCCGGTATTGAGGCTGCCCGCAACGCCAACATGCACTGTGTCGGTATTGGAGCGCCTGAAACATTGGGAATGGCCGACCTGGTAATCCCCGGATTCGAAGGTTTCACATTTGAAAAACTGAACCGGGAACTGGGGTCTTAATGTATAAGTGGAATTTTTATTCTGAAGCAATTTCAGAAATGGAACAATAAAACGATCGTATGAAAAACTATATCATACATGATGAATGGAAGATCATTGAGGATGAATTCCATCCGAAGGAAAACCGCGTTACCGAAAGTCTGCTGAGCATTGGCAACGGACGCAGCGGACAGCGGGCCAACTTCGAGGAAAAATACAGCGGCGACAGCCTTCGGGGCAGTTACGTGGCCGGTATTTATTATCCAGATAAGACACGGGTTGGCTGGTGGAAAAATGGCTATCCCGAATATTTTGCCAAAATACTGAATGCCACCAACTGGATTGGGATCAACATCGAGGTGGGGGACGAAGAGCTTGACCTGGGAAAAGCCCAAATCATTTCATTTAACCGTGACCTGGATATGAAATCGGGTTTGCTAACCCGCCATTTCTCCGCCCGACTTTCCTCCGGCAAAGAGGTTGAAGTAAGTTCCAAACGATTTTTAAGCATTGCCGACCAGGAAATAGGAGCCATTCGCTATACGGTCAAAGCTTTGAATTTCAATGGTGTCATTACCATCATGCCCTACATTGACGGCAATGTGGTGAACGAGGATTCCAATTATGACGAGAACTTCTGGATTGAAAAATCGGCCCACATTGCAGGTTCCACGGGGTTCGTGGTCATGGAAACAAAAAAAACAGCCTTCCAGGTTTGCACAGGGATGAATTTTAAGACCTGTCTGAATGAAATACCCTTTGAGCCCAGCTTATCAGTTATCCAAAAAGAGAAATATATCGCCGCTTCCTATTCGGTAGAGGTAAAGCAGGGAGATGTACTTTGCATTGAAAAGTATGCAGCCATCATTTCAACCCTTTACCATTCAGTCAATAAACTCCAGGAGGCAACTGAAAAGGCCATCAAAAGAGCTACTGAGGCGGGGTTTGCCAAACTGTTGATCGCACAGGAAAAGGCCTGGAAAAAACGATGGGAAACCAGTGATATCAGCATTGAAGGCGATGTGGCTGCGCAGCAGGGTATTCGGTTCAATATTTTCCAGCTTAACCAGACTTACCTCGGCGATGACGAACGGCTGAACATCGGTCCCAAAGGATTTACGGGTGAAAAATATGGTGGTGTGACCTACTGGGATACCGAGGCCTTTTGCCTTCCCTTCACCTTGGGCACTTCACCGCAAATGGTTTCAAAAAACCTGCTGCTCTACCGGTACAAGCATCTGCAGAAGGCCATTGAGAATGCGCAAAAGCTCGGATTTACCGACGGTGCCGCGTTGTTCCCCATGGTGACCATCAATGGAGAAGAATGTCACAACGAATGGGAAATCACCTTTGAGGAGATCCACCGCAATGGTGCCATTGCCTATGCCATTTACAATTACATCAATTATACAGGCGACCAGGATTACCTGGCTCCTTATGGTTTCGAAGTACTATTGGCCCTGTCACGTTTCTGGAGCCAGCGGATCAACTGGTCGGAGGAGAAAAAGAAATTCGTCCTCCTGGGAGTGACCGGCCCCAATGAGTATGAAAACAATGTGAACAACAATTTCCATACCAGCTACATGGCGGTCTGGACTTTAAAATATACACTTCAGGCCATGATTTACCTGAAGAAAGAACATCCGATGTTGTATGAAGACCTGGTAAAAAAGCTCCAGTTGAAAGAACTGAAGGAAACTTCGCGTTGGAAGAAAATCATCAGGGATATGTATTTCCCCTATGATTTTAAACGCAAGATATTCCTGCAGCAAGACGGTTTCCTGGATAAGGAACTGATCCCGGTCAGTGAGCTGGATCCAAAGAACCGGCCGATCAACCAGAAATGGTCGTGGGACCGTATTTTGCGTTCATGCTATATCAAACAGGCCGATACCCTGCAAAGTATTTTCTGGTTTGAGGATGAATTTGACAGCAAAAGTATCGAACGGCATTTCGATTTCTATGAACCCCTTACGGTGCATGAATCGTCGTTATCGAGTTGCATTCATTCCATCATGGCAGCAAAGTTGGGCAGAGAGGCAAAAGCCTACGAAATGTACCTTCAAACGGCCCGGCTTGATTTGGATGATTACAACAACGATACCTGCGATGGCCTTCACATCACCAGCATGGGCGGAACCTGGATGGCTTTCGTGCAGGGCTTCGGGGGTATGAGGGTGCGAAAAGGGAAATTACATTTTACCCCGTTTATTCCTGAAAAATGGAATTCGTATTCCTTCCGACTTAACTTCCGCGGAGCACACCTTGAATTCCAGATGGACACACGGCATTTCCACATTGCAAACCATTCTAAGAACTCGGTTCAGCTGGTGATTGCAGGAAAGGAAATGGAGCTGGCGGGAAAAAACCAATTAATGATTGAAAATCAACCGGCGATCGTGTAGGCAGTTCCAAGTTCAAAGTTTCAGGTTCCAGGTTTCGTGCCGATCGAAGGCCGCCCAATCTGGAACTTGAAACTTGGAACCTTGAACTTGAACTTGAAACTTGAAACTTGAAACTTTTTTGTACCATGAGAATATTATTCATCTTCTTTTTTCTCCTGATCACTCTTACTGGATTTGCCCTGAATGTGGATCACGTTGAGCCCATGAACTGGTGGGTTGGAATGAAGAATCCATCGGTTCAGCTGATGGTTCACGGGGAAGGCATTGCGACGTGTGAAATCACCATAAGCTATCCAGGTGTAAAAATTGAATCGGTCAGCAGGCAGGACAGTCCCAACTATGTATTTATCAATCTAGTGATTGACCCGGGAGCCATGGCAGGAAGCTTTCCCATTCAATTTAGAAAAAGCCAGAAAGAAACTGCCAGCTTCAACTTCGAGCTGCTCCAGAGGTCTCCTGGATCGGCCAGCCACAAAGGCTTCGATGCTTCTGATGTGATTTACCTCATTACCCCCGATCGTTTTGCCAATGGGAACCCTGCCAATGATGCCATGCCAGGGATGAAAGATTTACCCAACCGAACAAACAAAAATGGCCGGCACGGAGGCGATCTTCAGGGAATCGGCGATCACCTGGATTACATTTCCAACTTGGGTTTTACGGCCGTCTGGCTCAACCCGGTATTGGAAAACAACATGACAAGGACTTCTTACCATGGCTATTCCACTACCGACTTTTACAAGGTTGACCCGCGATACGGGAGCAACCAGGAATACCTGGAATTTACAAAGACTGTTCACCAAAAAGGGATGAAACTGATGATGGACATGATTTTTAACCACATCGGTTCAGAGCATTGGTGGATGAAGGACCTGCCAGCTACTGACTGGCTGAATTTTTATCCTGAATTCAAAAGAAGCAATCACCGTCATACGGTCAATCAGGATCCCTACGCCTCGGAATCGGATAAGCGAATGATGACAGACGGTTGGTTCGACAACACCATGCCCGATCTGAATCAAAGGAATCATTTCCTGACCAACTATTTGATTCAGAATAGTATCTGGTGGACAGAATACCTCGGACTGGATGGTATTCGGATGGATACCTATCCTTATCCCGATAAATTCGCCATGGCTGAATGGACCAAACGAATGTTGGAAGAATACCCTGATTTCTACATCGTCGGAGAGGAATCGACCTCCAATCCGGCCATGGTTGCCTATTGGCAAAAGGATAAAATCAATCGGGATGGCTATGTTTCCTATCTTCCCGGCTTGTTGGATTTTCCTATTTGCTATGCGGTGATGCAAGGCTTGAAAACTCCTGAAAACTGGGATGGAGGATTTATCACCATGTACGAAGCATTGGCCAACGATTTTCAATACCCCCATCCAGAGAAACTGGTTATTTTTCCTGACAATCACGATATGTCGAGGTTCTACACTCAGTTGGATGGTAACTTCGACTTATTTAAACTGGGGATTGCCTATTATGCCACCATGCGTGGTATCCCACAGATCTTTTACGGTACTGAAATATTGATGACCAATGCGGGTCCCAAGGATGATGGGATCATCCGCTCTGATTTCCCTGGTGGATGGGCTGGTGATTCGGTGAATGCCTTTACGGGAGCCGGGTTGACTTCTCAGCAAAAGGAAGCACAGGAATTCTTCCGAAAGGTACTGAACTGGAGAAAAACCAATGAGGCCATTCATTCAGGGAACCTAAAACATTTTGCCCCTATTGATGGTGTGTATGTGTATTTCAGAACCCATGAAAAAGAAACGGTGATGGTGGTTTTGAATAAGAACAAGGAAGAAAAAAACCTCGCCACAGATCGTTTCAGTGAGGTAATGGGAAAATGCACTTCTGGAAAAGAAGTAATTTCAGGATTGAATATTACGGATTTGAAAAACCTGAAGATACCGGCGATGTCAGCCATGATTATTGAATTGAAATAAAGGCCTGGTTTATTTGGCATGGGGCCAGGAGAGACTTGTTTTTGGCTAATGGCTTTTGGCAACTAACTTGATGCACCATGCTCCACGCCCCAAGGTTTGGAATCTAAACTTTAAATACGATACAAATGAGAAAACTAACACAGCTGCTGCTACTGCCATTGATCTTAATGGCCATGTATTCGTGTCACACGGCACCTAAAAAGAGTGTTGAAACTGTCCAGGTTGGACAAGCCAATTACCCGGAATGGAGTAAAAATGCGGTGATGTACGAGGTCAATGTACGTCAGTACACACCAGAAGGCACTTTCAAGGCATTTGAAACTCACCTTCCCCGGCTGAAAGAACTGGGTGTTGATATTCTTTGGTTCATGCCCATTTATCCGATTTCAGAAAAGAACCGTAAAGGAAGTCTGGGCTCCTATTATTCAATTAAGGATTATAAAGCTACCAATCCTGAATTCGGAAGTCTGGATGATTTTAAAGCATTGGTCAGCCATGCCCATGAAATGGGATTCAAGGTTATGCTCGATTGGGTGGGTAACCATACCGGCTGGGACAATCCGTGGATCACGGATCACAAGGACTGGTACACGCAGGATTCACTGGGAAATGTAATTTCTCCCGATCCCGGATGGCTCGATGTGGCTGACTTGAATTACAACAATAAGGAAATGAGGAAAGCCATGCTCGATGCCCTTAAATTCTGGGTAAAGGATGCCAATGTAGATGGTTATCGCTGCGATTATGCAGGTGGGGTCCCTACCGACTTTTGGGAAACAGCCCGTATGTCACTCGATTCCATCAAACCGGTATTCATGCTGGATGAAAACCAGGATCAGATGGATTTGCTGAGCAAAGCCTTTAACATGAATTATGGATGGACCTTTCATCATATGATGAATCAGGTGGCTCAGGGTAAAAAAACAGCCCAGAGCATGGATTCACTTCTGGCCCTTACTGCATCCATGTATCCCCGAAATACGTATTCACTCCAGTTTACTTCCAACCATGACGAAAATAGTCACAATGGAACGGAATACGAACGCCTGGGTGACGCGGTGAAAACGATGGCTGTACTTACTTTTACCGTTCCCGGAATGCCGCTCATCTATACCGGTCAGGAAGCCGGTTTGAATAAAAGGCTGTTGTTTTTCGACAAAGACACGGTTAACTGGAGCAATCTTGAAATGCAGCAATTCTATCACCAACTGATACAACTGAAAAAGGAACAGCAGGCATTGTGGAATGGCGAGGCAGGTGGCCCATTAACCATTGTACCAACCACCCTGCCAAAGAAGGTGCTGGCCTTCACCAGGGAGAAAGATAAAAGTCAAATACTGGCGGTGTTCAATTTATCGGCCCTGCCCGTTGATGCCATCATACAATTGGAACAGGCAGGCAATTATCGGGAATATTTCTCAGGCGAATCAAAATCTTTGAAAAAGGGCACAACTCTCCACCTGGATAAATGGGGATACCAGGTATTTATAAGAAATTAAAGTTTGTTGATTGGGGTTTTTGGTTTAGTTCAGTGAAAGCCTGTCCATTACGGGCAGGCTTTTTTATCTGGATTAATTTGTATTCCTCTTTTTCAATACATATAAATCATTCCGACGGTCCTTTAAATTCTTCACACTCCCATAGTCGTGAAGTTCATTTAACAGATCAATATCCACATCTGCTATAAGGATCATTTCAGTATTGGGAGTGGCTTCCGACCTAATTCCATTGGTGGGAAATGCAAAGTCGCAAGGAGTAAATACCATCGACTGGGCATATTGAACATCCATGTTGTGAACATTGGGCAAATTACCCACACTACCGGCAATGGCCACATAACATTCATTCTCAATGGCCCTAGCCTGTGCACAATACCGCACACGGGAGTAACAGTTTTGGGTATCGGTCAAAAAGGGAACAAAGAGTATTTTCATCCCCTGGTCGGCCAACAATCTGCTTAGCTCAGGAAACTCAACATCGTAGCAGATTAAAATACCAATTTTTCCACAATCAGTATCGTAGGTTTGCAGCTTATCACCACCCTTGATCCCCCAGAACTTTTCTTCATTGGGTGTAATATGGAGCTTTTCAAAACTTTCCACCGAACCATCGCGCCTGCATAAATAGCCTGTATTATACAAAGCATTGTCCATGACTTCAGGCATACTGCCTGTAATGATATTGATATTATAAGATACGGCCAGTTTTGAGAATTCCTGTACCAATTCCTGCGTACTTTCCGCCAGCTTCCTGATGGCTTCAGATTCACTTAAATGATTGTATTGCGTCATTAAAGGGGCATTGAAGAATTCGGGGAAGAGGGCAAAGTCAGACTTGTAGGCACTTAACGAATCCACAAAGAACTCTACCTGCTGCATCAGGGCTTCTAAATCTTTATAGGGGCGCATCTGCCATTGCACCAGGCCAAGACGCACCACTTTTTTCACATATTTAGCCTGTAAGTCCGTTTTTTCATAGTACACATTGTGCCATTTCAGTAAAACAGCATATTCCCCCGATGCTTTATCGCCATCTAAATAACCTTTCATGATCTTAACGGGGTAGAACTCATTGGACAACTGGAAATTCAGTACTGGATCTTCAATTTCCTTTGACCTTACTTTCTCAATGTATTCTTTGGGACTTATTTCGGCTGAGTATTTGTGATAGTTGGGGATGCGGCCACCAAAGATAATTCCTTCCAGATTCCATCTTTCGCACAACTGTTTCCTGTATTCATACAACCGTCTTCCCAACCGAAGTCCTCTGAATTCGGGTTTCACAAATACATCAAGGCCATACAGGGTATCGCCATTGTTATCATGCGTGCTAAAAGTATAATCACCCGTCACTTGTTTGTAACTGTGTTTTCCTTCAAACTTCTTATAGTCAACAATAATAGACAAGGCGCAGCCGGCAATTTGCCCGTTTACCGTGATAATTACCTGTCCTTCAGGAAATACTTTTAATAAATTCTTGATTTCACTCTTTTCCCAATATGAATCGGGCATGGTGTGATAGGAGTTGATCATCACAGATTTTAACTCACTGTAATCCTTGTAAGTTAATAGTCTAAGTTCAACGTTTTGAATATTCTGTTCCATGACATGGAGATTAAATAAAAGGGCTCCAATAGTTTTGTATGTCCCTAAAGTGGGGAATAATATACTACACCTTTAGAGCCGCAAAGGTACATTAAAAGCAGATGCTTTCACTTTTTGCACAATTAAGCAAGCTAATATTCGGATGCCTTTGAATAACAATTGCGAAATTGTATTTCTGAACAGCCATTCCGCAACACAGGCTCAGGAATGGTAAAACAAGGCTTCGGTTAAATCTGGGTTAAAACATCGCCTTCACTAAGTCATTCGGATCAATACCCTCAGTCTGTAACCAGTCAGCCAAGGCATAAATGCGGGATTCTATTGCATTTAACTCATGCGGCAGGCCAATTGTCACTTCCATAACTTTTTGGCTTAATTCAATCCCCATGGTACCCGAAACAGCAACCTCAACCATCAGCCCTTTTTCAACCAGCACACTAAGGTGAATTGCACCCTTTTGGGTTTCCAATGTATTGGTGAACCGGTAACGGGGCGAATAGCCATAGATCCAATCCCAGGTGTTGTATTTTTCATCCCTCAGCTTTTGTATGGCTACCAGATCGGCTTCAGTAGGAATGTATATTTGAGCGTTAAGCATTTGTCGGCTGATTTCTGAAAACAGCAGATTGCCAAAATCCTCTACCCTCATAGGGGCCTTCAAATAGGGGGCAATATTGGTCACCTCACTACGATTAGACTGTACGGCCTTGTCTTCATATTTGGAGAGATCGACTTTCAGTGCCCCTTTCAACGTATCCAACTGGCTGTTGTAAAGCAAGGTGCCATGGTGCAATACCCGGTTTCGGTGAACGTGTTCTGCATTGCCGGAGATCTTTTTCCCCTCAATCTGCAAATCGTTACGACCTGTGGTATATACATCAATGCCCATTGTCTTCAGTGCTTCCATGATGGGAAAGGTGAAGATTTTAAAATTGACCTCCTGGATTTTCTCCACGTTACGGATAAAGGTAAAATTCAGGTTGCCCAGATCATGAAAAACTGTTCCCCCTCCTGAGAGCCTACGGGCAACGGGAATCTGGTGAGAGCGTACAAATTCATGATTGATTTCGGAGAGTGCATTCTGGTGCTTCCCCACTACTACCGTAGGCTGGCTGCGCCAAAGCATAAAGAAATCTTCCTGGAAGTTCTTGAGGAAATACTCTTCTGCCGCCAGGTTAAAATACGGATCAGTGCCAGTTAGATGAATGCAAAGTGTGATCATGTCAGCAATTATAATTAATTTGCCTGAATAAACTTTCAAGGTTTAAACCTATCAAAATTCCACCTGTATCCCTATTGTTGGTAGCACCGTTCCCGAGGTATTTCTTACATTCCGAAGGACATACCGGGTTCCGTTATCGGTGGTCAGGAAATTGCCACTGGCATCCTGTTCTCGCACCACAATATCGGGAGACTGGGACTGGAAATTATACACATTTTGAATGTCCACATAAAATTTCAAGGTCCATTTCTTCATGTAATATGCTTTATCCACCCGAACATCCAACTGATGGAATGCCCCAAACCGCAGTGAATTCAATCTGGCCATATCCAGATAAGGGCCACCCCGAAGGTCCCAGGCTTCAATCAATGAGGAGCGGTTCAGATCGTAAGGAGTATAGGGAAGTCCGCCCACGTATCGGAAGCGGGAACCCACCTGCCAGCCATGTTTGAGGGCCGCACTCCCGGTGAGGCTCAGAATGTGCTTGCTGTCCCAGGCTGAGACATAGAATTGGTTTTTCCCGTCCTGGAATTCACTTCTCACCAAGGTATAGGAAAGGTTCATATTAAACCCCTTGGAAGAATTAATCCTTGCCTGGAACTCTGCCCCATAGGCTCTTCCTTTTGAGGAGGATACCACTTCCTCATCGCCCACAACTCCGAAATCAGCACCCTTATTGGCCAGTGAAATATGGTCTTTTACAGAAAAGGGATAGTGGCGGTAATTTTTGAAAAAGCCTTCGACAGAAAACATCATTGTTTGTGCGGGCTTGTATTCCAGTCCTCCAATCAGGTGATCTACTGAAATATATTTTAACTCGTTGTTCTTGTTCACGAATACATTTTCCTGCTTGTATCCCAGCGTGGTATAGGCAGGCAATTGAAAATACCGACCCGTATTAAAATTGAGGCTCCATTGATCAGTCAGCATGTATGAAGCTGAAAGTCGCGGAGAAAATTGCTTCAGCGGCTTATTCATCCCAGAGGAATAATTGTTGGCATCCATTCTAAAACCAGCAGATAGGGTCAGTCGCTCATCCATTAACTCATGGCTGAGCTGCCCAAACAGCCCGTATTTAATCAGATCCAACTGGGTATTGTAATTCACAGCCAGTATGCCCTCCTCGTAAAACCTGCGCTGAAGGGTGCTATTGGTATATCTGGAAAAATCAATGTTGGTCCCCACATTCAGCTTGAAGTTATGAATGCGAAGGTTGTTTTCAAGTCTGATCTTGTTCTCAATTTCCTGTGAGGTATAATCCAGGATCTTGTTTGCCTCAGAACTTTCATCATTCTCAAAATACTTCTTGATTGAATTGTTCAGATGGCTTCTACTTACCACGATCGTTTGATAGCTATTTTCTCTGAAATGCTTGTACACAGCCCCCACGGTATAACTCCACTGTTCGTTCTTCGGTATCTGGCTCAAGATATATTTCTGCTGATCATCGGGATCTTTGATCCCCCTATTCAGGTCGAATAAATCAATGGCCCCCAAACCGATAAAAGTGAGTTCATTTTTTGCATTCATTCGGGTTTTTACCTTGAACTGCATATCGTTGAAGGTCGGAAGGAAAGGGAGTCCCAATGCCTTGAACAGCAATTTAAGGTACGATCTACGGGCAGAAACAATGAAAGTGGTCTTGTCGCCAATAGGACCATCCACTGTTGCCGATACTTCCGAGGCACCCAAAGTTCCCCTGAATTTCAGCTGATCGGCATTTCCATCCACCTGTGCAAATTCAAATACCCCACTTAAGGCATTTCCGCGGTTAGCGGGAAAGGCCCCTGAATAATAGTTCACCTCCCGAAGAAAGTCTGCGTTCAGAATTCCAACGGGCCCACCCGAAGCCCCCTGAGTGGCAAAATGATTGATGTTCGGAACCTCCACCCCATCGAGGTAAAACCGGCTTTCAGATGGTCCTCCTCCCCGGATAATGATGTCGTTACGAAACGAAGGCGAGGATAACACCCCTGCAAAAGATTGTATGACTTTTGAAATATCTCGGTTGGCGCCCGGGCTCTTCTCAATTTCGGCAATCCCAATTGTTTTCAACGACACGGGACTCTCTTCCGTTTTGCGGAATGGCGAGGCGGTCACCTTTACTTCTTCAATTTGGGTATCTTTTTTCTCCATCCTGATTTCAACAGAAGCCACCTTGGCTGTGCTCACCTCAATTTCAGGAGAAAGGACCAGGTGATAACCGACAAAAGAAGCCTGAACCCTCACAAATCCAGGAGTGAGACCCACAAACTGAAAATTACCATTTGCATCAGTAGTGGTCCCCAAAGTAGTTCCCATTACATTGACATTCACAAATGGCAGGGCCTCGTTGTTCACCCCATCAATGACCCTACCCTTCAAGGCCGCCTGCTGGGCCCAAAGCCCAGTCTGATAAAACAGAAAAATTAGACTCAAAAATATCCACCTTCTTATATCTGCGCTGAAAATCATCCGTCTTGTTGAATTATTAAATTGCAAACTTAAACAAGATATACTTTACAAAAGTTTAAACTCCGCATTAGTTTTTATAATATTGTGTAAAAATTGAGCCCATGAGACTGGTCATTCAAAGGGTCACTTCAGCGGCTGTAAAAGTAGCCGGATCGCAGGTTTCCACAATCGGTAAAGGCTTGCTGATTTTGATTGGCATCGAAGAAGCCGATAAGGCGGAAGATATTGACTGGCTGGTGAAAAAGACCTGCCAGTTGCGTATTTTTAACGATGCAGCTGGGGTAATGAATCTTTCGGTTCTGGAGGTAGGGGGTGAATTGATCGTGGTCAGCCAGTTTACCCTTCATGCCAGCACGAAAAAAGGCAACCGGCCTTCGTACATTCGCGCAGCCCGTCCCGAAACGGCCATTCCCTTGTACGAGCAATTGGTTGAATCCTTCCAAAAGGCAATGGACAAACCCGTGGGAACAGGTGTTTTCGGGGCCCACATGGAACTTTCTCTTGTGAACGACGGACCGGTTACTATTATTCTGGATTCAAAAAATAGGGATTTTTAATATTTAGATATGAACCAGCAAACAGAAGAAAGAATCAAAATTATCAGACAGTTTAAGTCCATTGGTTCGACTAATGCCTTACCTTCAAAGCGCCTTCAGTCCATAAGACTGATGGCTTATCTGAATGTTGGCCTGGCCAACTTGCTGCTTATATACTTGATGGTGATCACCGCTTGTGCCCTTTTCCAGGTAGCACCTTTTATCCAATATTGGCAAAAAATTGGATTAACAGTCTTTATAAGCTTGTCTTTTACCTTGTGGGCCCATTTTACTTACATCGAATATTTGTTTGTAAAACATATCAAAAAGCTGAAGGAACAGGATTTCAGTTTTGACAACACAGTAAACGATGAATTGAAAGGACTGATCCATGATTTGAATTATAACCGCTTTAAGCCCTACTGGATCATTGTTCCTGCCATTGTTTTGATCCTGGCAAGTGCCATGAGGGTGCTGGAATTCAATCCCTTCTGGAACAGTTTCCTGCTTCCTGTTTTAATCATTAGCATTTTATTATCCTGGCGGTTGAATAATTCCATTTTCATGGTTCGACAAAATATAGAAATTACAGAATCCAATGGCATGGACATTCATTTAAAAGAAACAATTCATGGAAGCTGATGACATTACTTTTCCTGAGGCCCAGCAAATGGTGGATCAGTGGATAAAAACCATTGGGGTTCGTTATTTCAGCGAGCTGACCAATTTGGCTATCCTGACTGAAGAAGTGGGTGAACTGGCCCGGATTATTGCCCGTACTTACGGTGATCAGTCCTTCAAAAAATCAGATGAAGGGAAAGACCTTGGCGATGAAATGGCCGATGTGCTGTGGGTACTGATCTGTCTGGCCAACCAAACGGGCGTTGACCTCAACAAGGCATTCCTTCAGAACATTGAAAAGAAAACCCTCCGCGACAGCGAAAGACACCAGAACAATGAAAAACTCAAGTGAGCAGTTTAAAGTTAAAAGTTCAACGTTTAAAGTTGAGCACTGAACGATATAACAATCCGATGATTAACTTTAAACTTTAAACTTTAAACTTTAAATACTTTAAATACTTTAAACTCATATCATATGTCCATCGAACTTTGTCCTTTATCCATTGAAGATATCAAATCTGAACTGGCAGAAATTCGTGAAATCGCTGCTACAAACAACAGTCAGCAGACGCTAGAAACGGCCCTGTCGTGTATCGACCTGACCACACTCAATTCGACCGATACCATTACATCAGTCAAGGCATTTACCCAAAAGGTGAATCAGTTCCCAGCCAAATATGCAGGTTTAAAAAACGTTGCAGCAATCTGTGTATACCCCAACATGGCCCAGACGGTCAAAGAAACACTCACCGTTTCGGGCGTACAAATTGCTGCCGTTGCCGCGGGTTTTCCCTCCTCGATGACCTTTACGCAAATTAAGATTGAAGAAGTACGCATGGCTGTTGCTGCTGGAGCCGATGAAATCGACATTGTCCTTCCCTTGTGGGCATTCCTGGAAGGCGACTATGAAACCTGTACAAATGAAATTTCTACCATTAAAAAGACCATTGGGAAGGCCCATCTAAAGGTGATTCTCGAATCAGGAGTCCTATCTCCTGATCAAATCTGGCAAGCCTCCCTTTTGGCCATTGAAGCGGGTGCCGATTTTATCAAGACTTCAACCGGGAAATTGCCGCAGGCTGCCTCTCCTGAAGCGGCTATGATCATGTGCCTGGCCATCAAACAGTACTATGAAGAGACAGGCCGTCAGATCGGGTTTAAACCTGCCGGGGGCATTGTTACCTGCGAAGAGGCGATGCTTTATCTGACCATTGTCCAGGAAATTCTGGGCAATGAATGGCTGAGGCCAGAGTTGTTCCGCATTGGGGCCAGCCGCCTGGCCAATAACCTGCTTGAAAAAATTACCGGCAGTGACACAAAACATTTTTAGCTTGAAGCTGTTTGAGGAAACAAAAAACTATTCATTTAATCTTAAATTATGGCAACTATTACGCTCAAAGGAAATGCAATTCAAACCCTCGGCGAACTTCCTGCAAAAGGAAGCAAAGCACCTGATTTCGAATTGGTTAAGAACGATTTATCAAAGGCTTCACTGAAGGACTTTGCCGGCAAACGCCTGGTGCTCAACATATTTCCTAGCCTGGATACGGGTACTTGTGCCGCTTCCGTACGCCGTTTCAACAAGGAGGCTGCCGAGTTGAAAAATACCCAGGTCCTTTGTATTTCACGTGATTTACCCTTTGCCCAGGCCCGTTTCTGCGGAACAGAAGGCATCACCAACGCGATCACCGTTTCGGATTTTGCAACCCATCAATTTGGCAAAGACTACCAGGTAGAAATTACCACTGGCCCGATGGCACATTTACTATCGCGTGCAGTTGTTGTTCTGGATGAAAACCACCAGGTGATTTACACCCAGCAGGTTCCTGAAATCGTTGATGAACCCAATTACGAAGCCGCCTTGGAAGTATTGAAATAGAAACTCAATTTTAGGCTTTATACACCCAATTTGAAAAGCTGTCTGCCTGTGCAGACAGCTTTTTGTGTTTAGAATTGCCAGCTCTGAATGGTGGAATTTTCGGATCGATTCCAAAAACGCTGGAGAGATCATCATTGATGCATCAGGTTATTCAAGCCTGATGATAAAAAAGAAGATCTCCCATACCCCTCAACTGGCTTCTAAAGGCTCTTTATTTGAAATCAGGTTCCATAGCCGGCAGATAACAAATCTTACTCCCTTCTACCGATTCCCCGTCTCCTTAACTCATAGCTTTCTGATACCTTTCTGATACTTTTCAGATACCTTTCTGTAACCTCAGGTTACAGAAAGGTATCAGAAAAGTATCAGAAAGGTATCAGAAAGCTATGAGTTAAGGAGACGTACACAGCTCTCCCATGAGAGGAGAAAAGCCGCGAATTAAAGTATTGCAGGGCTTTTTTGAAGGTTGGTGAAGGCTTTTGCCAGCCAGCACCCATTTATTTTGATTTGAGAAGGATCATTTTCACCGGATACAGCTGATCCATAAAGCTTTCAAGTAAAAAAGAGGAAAAGCGGTTGTATTCTAAAAAGCTTTCAGGTGTTCATAGAGGCTTTGGATGGGCAGACCCATGACATTGTAGAAGGAGCCTTCGATGTGCTGAATGCCAATGTACCCGATCCATTCCTGGATGCCGTAAGCGCCGGCCTTGTCGTAGGGACGAAAGTTTTCAAGGTAGTAATGAATTTCTTCATCGCTTAGTTGCTTGAACCATACATCGGTAGAGGCAAAAAAGGAAATTTTCTTTTGAGTAGAAAGCAGGCAGACGCCCGTGATGACCTGATGCTTTTTTCCTGACAAGTCTTTTAGCATCCTGAAGCCATCGTCATAATCAGAAGGCTTGTTCATTACCTGGCCATCGAGCCACACAATGGTATCGGCAGTGATCACCAGTTGATTGGGCTTTAAATGGGGAAGGAAGGCGGTGGCTTTCAGTTCTGCCAGGTAAACGGGCACTTCATTCATGCCAAGAGCGGCAGGAAATAGTTCGTCCACATCCATTGACTGCACCTTGAATTGAAGGCCTAAATCGCTTAAAAGTTGCTGGCGGC
The DNA here is from genome assembly GCA_036504555.1 of Prolixibacteraceae bacterium. Taxonomy (GTDB): domain Bacteria; phylum Bacteroidota; class Bacteroidia; order Bacteroidales; family Prolixibacteraceae; genus Aquipluma. The sequence continues at coordinate 30,753 of DASXUZ010000073.1, forward strand.
GTGGCGACTGGGAGGCCAGGATGATTTCGTATGACTGAAGATTTTGCAGAAACATGGTCTTAATCAGCTTTCAGGTTTTTGATTTCCTGTCCCATCCACTTTCCCTGTGAGCGCATCACCTGTTCGATCACATCACGAACACAACCTTTGCCTCCTTCTTTGTCCGAAATATAGAGCGAAACGGCCTTTATTTCAGCCACTGCATCCAGGGGGCATGTTGGGATGCCAATTTGCTGCATGATCTGCAAATCGACTAAATCGTCGCCCATATAAAGGAATTCATCCAGGCGAAGGCCCGTATTGGCCAGGATTTCTTCCAGGCATTCGGTCTTGTTGAACGAATTGAGGTAGATATGCTGAACACCCAGTTTTTTATACCGAAGTTTTACCCGCGGGGTATTGGCCCCGGTGATAATGGCCATCTGAAAACCGTTCATAAGTGCGTAACGAATGGCAAAACCATCTTTTATATTGGCCGTTCTCATTGGATCGCCATTTTCATCGAGCGGCGAAGTGTCCATGGATAAAACGCCATCCACGTCGAATATAAATCCTTTGATATTTTTCAACTTTTCTTTAAAGAAGGTCATTGGTCTGTTTTTGGTGAATTGTGAAGATGCTTTCGGTGACAAAGCTATAGATTTTCTGAAATTCAGGATGGTTCTGAAGCATTTTTAATTGGGCACCGATCACCGCCTGGTCGTTTCGCAGGGCTGGACCTGTTTGTGCCTGAAGCGGAGGCAGGGATTCAATTTTTGCGGCCGTTTCGCGAATCAAGGGCTTCAACAGGTTAAAGTCGAGGTTTTGATCCTGAATAATTTGTGATCCAATGAGGTACAAATGGTTTACAAAGTTATTGACAAAAACAGCCGCCAGGTGAAGCGTTTTTCGCTCTTCGGAATTAATCGATTGAACAGAGCATGACAACAATTCAGCCAATTCCTGAAGTTTTTCCATCACCGCAGCATTGTTGGCTTCAATGCAAATGGGGATGTCTGAAAAATCAATATCCCTGTGTTTCGAAAAGGTTTGAAGGGGGTAAAATACGCCGTACTGGTTGGTTGAATTTTTCAGCACCTGCATTGGAATACTCCCGGCAGTATGAACAAGCAGGCGGTTTTGGTCCAGTGGAAGATTCGATATAACTTCCTCAATGGCAGAGTCTTTGACCGACAGGAAATACAAATCGGCATCGGTTATCAGGCTGGAAAGGTCATTGGTAAAATCAGCATTCACCTTTCGGGCCAGTTCTTCAGCTGGTTCAAGAGTACGGCTGTACACTTGCTTTATCTTGATGCCTTTTCTGGTCAAAGCCAGGGCCAGTTGGGTGGCCAGGTTTCCAGCCCCGATGATTACGACAGTCTCAATCATTGTTGGGATATTTACTCTTGGAAAGGTATAAAAAAACCTTCAATTGAAGGCATTAATTTAAAACAAAAAAGAGGCGATCGCTTTCGGGATGGCCTCTTTTATTGATTTGGAATGTTGAATTTAAATGTTGGTATCCTTCAGAATAACATCATGAGCGCCTCCTTCGATGATGCTGGTGGAGGAGACAAGGGTAATTTTGGCATTTTTTTCCAGGTCAGGAAGGTTGAAAGCCCCACAGCTGCACATAGTTGAAATAATTTTGCCAACGGTGATGTCCAGGTTGTCCTTCAGCTTGCCGGCATAGGGAACAAAGCTGTCGACCCCCTCTTCAAATTTGAGGCTTTCATTACCGCCCATGTCGTATCGTTGCCAGTTGCGGGCGCGGTTGGAACCTTCGCCCCAGTATTCTTTGACATAGCTGTTGCCGATTTTAAGCTTCTTGGTAGGACTTTCATCGAAGCGGGCAAAGTATCGTCCCATCATGATAAAATCGGCGCCCATGGCCAATGCCAGCACCATGTGGTAATCCTGTACGATGCCGCCATCGGAACAAATCGGGACATAGATACCGGTCTTTTCAAAGTATTCCTTGCGGGCTTCTGCCACTTCGATCAGCGAGGTCGCCTGTCCACGTCCAATTCCTTTTTGTTCGCGGGTGATGCAAATGGATCCACCGCCAATGCCCACTTTCACAAAATCGGCGCCTGCCTCGACCAGGTATAGGAAACCTTCCTTGTCGACCACATTGCCCGCGCCCACTTTTACCTTTCCACCATAGGTTGACTTGATGAACTCAATGGTTTCTTTCTGCCATTCAGAGAATCCATCCGATGAGTCGATGCACAACACATCAGCGCCTGCTTCGACCAATAGAGGGACTCTTTCCTTGTAATCACGGGTATTAATTCCGGCTCCTACCAATAATTTTTTATTGGAATCGAGCAGCTCATTGGGATTTTCCTTGTGCTCGTCGTAGTCTTTTCTGAACACAAAGTATTGGAGCCGTTGGTCTTTGTCGATAATGGGAAGGGTGTTGAGCTTGTGTTCCCAGATGATGTCATTGGCTTCGGTGAGCGAAATGCCCAACTGGCCGGTTACCAGTTTCGAAAAAGGAGTCATAAACTCCATAGTGCTGGTTTGCAAGTTATCCTGAGTCTGACGGTAATCACGGCTGGTAACAATGCCCAGGAGTTTACCGTTGGATTTTCCGTTATCAGTAATTCCAATGGTTGAATGGCCCGTTTTGGCTTTCAAGGCGATGACATCGCTCAAGGTATGATCGGGTTTCAGGTTGGCATCGCTGACCACAAAACCGGCCTTGAATTTTTTTACTTTACGGACCATCTCGCATTGAGGTTCAATGGGCTGGGATCCGAAAATGAATGACAGGCCTCCGTTTTTGGCCAGTGCAATGGCCATTTTATGGTCGGAAACCGATTGCATGATGGCAGAAACAAATGGAATATTCAACTCCAATTCGGGGGTTTGCCCTTTGTGAAATCTTACGAGGGGAGTCTTTAATGAAATGTTTTCAGGATAACAGTCTTTGGTTGTCAATCCCGGGATTAGAAGGTATTCATTAAATGTTCTGGAAACATGGTTGAAATATCGGGCCATATTGTTTTCTTTAAAATGGAATATTTTGCAAATTTAAATAAAAATCGGGTCTATTCACCAATCAAGGATTTTCAATAATCACCTTTCAGAAATGCGGCCCCGGTGAAATGGGCAATTTTATTGCCTTCTTCATCCAGGATATCTACCGCATAATGAGACAATGTTTTCCCTGAATTCAATTCCTTTGCATGAGCAGTGAGCTTTCCAGAGGAAACCCCTTTGAAAAAAGTGATGCTTGCATGGGTAGCAACGGCAATGCGGCCGTGAGAGTTGGAAGCGGCGGCGAAGGTAAAATCAGCCAGGGTAAACAAGGCTCCTCCCTGGATAATATTGACTCCGTTCAAATGCTTATCGGCAACTAGCATCTCGGCAGTTGCTTCACCATTTTGAACCGACACCAGATGGATATCGGTATGAGCGGCAAATCGATCGTTCTTTAAGATTTGCTCCAGCTTTTTAATCCTGTTTTCCATTGTCAGGGTTTGTGTAAAATAAAAAAAGCGGGTTTGTAGCCCGCTTTTTCCTGATAGTTTCTATTAATAGAATTTTGATCGTTTATCTTCAATGACAGCCAGCTTCTTCAAGCTTTCGAATACCTGCGACCCGGCCCTGTATTCCAGGGTCTGTGCGAGCCTGGCTTTTTCCCCATTCACATTGGAGTCGGCATTTTTGGTGACCGCCGTTACTTTGGCAAGATATACACCATTCATTCCTTCAATGGGGGATGAAATTTTATTTTCTGGAAGATTGGATACTGTTCCAATCACTGCAGGTTCGAATCCTGCGGCTGGTATCGAATAAGTCTCGAAGTTCAGGCCTGAGGCTACTTTTACTTCAAGGCCTAATTTAGAGGCGACACCTTCAAGACCGCTTTGTCCTGAAGCAGCGCTGGCCAATTTGTCGGCAAGCACTTTTGCTTTTTTCTCTTTCCGAACGGCCAATTCAACACGGGGTTTGGCTTCTTCGAAAGTGGAAGGACCTTCTTCTGTTGCATCGGTGAGAGCGCCGATGACAAATTTATTTCCAAATTCAAAAATAGAGGATCCTTCGTTGTTCACCAGCATTTTTCCTTTTTCACCCAGGAAGGCTGCGCGAACCAGTTGACGAGAAGATTCAAGTCCAGGAACTTCGCGGTCAGTTTCTTTCAGGGAAGCTATTTTTTTATCCAGTTTCTGCGACAGAACAGCTTTGTTGAAGCTTTCAAGGCTGGTATTTTCGCTTGCAAACTTGCTGGTCTCAGCATATGTTTTCTGATAGGTTTCGCTGCTTGGTTCCACGCTTTTGGAAAGGATGGCGATTCTCACCTCATTGGTTTCTTTTCCTTTTTTGGTGGTTTTGATCAGGTGAATCCCAAACTGTGTTCTTGCAATGGCGAGTTCATTGACTTGAGCGCCAAAGGCGGCTTCTTCAAATTCAGGAACCATTTGTTTGCGTTTAAACCATCCCAGGTCACCACCTTTTAAAGCAGAACCTTTATCTTCTGAAAATTTGACGGCCATTTCGCTAAAACTGGTGCCCTTTTCAATGAGTTTCTTGATGCTGTCAACCATGGCCTCTGCTTTTTTGGCAGTTCCTGCACTTTTTGGGCTGATCAGAATATGACTGGCCTGAACTGAGTCGGGCATCATTTTAAACTGGTCAACCTTTGCCAGTTTATAAGCATTGTTTTCAAAGTAGGGTCCATACACGTCACCCGGCTGAGCCGTAAAAGCCCATTCACCCAAAGCGGGAGAAAGTTCTTCTTTTTTGAAAAAGGAAGGATCAAAACGGGTTTCCGAATTGACATTGATGTATTGTTGATTGTCTTGCACCGAAGCGAATTCAGCTTTGCTGTCAGTGATCCATTTCTGAGTAGCTGCATTGTCGGCAGCAGAAGGAAGGACATCAAAAGTGACGTATTCAATTTTGCGTGTTTTTTCCTGTTTGTATTCGTCCTTATGTAGATTGTAGTATTCTTTTAGTTCGCTATCCGATATTTTTACATCTGCATCGGGCACCGAAGCATAGTTTAACACCACGTACTGGAAGCTTGCATTTTGGTTTTTAGCAGCCAAACTCTCCTTGGCTTCCTGCGAAGTTACATACAATCCCTTTGAAACAAGGGTGTTATACTTGGTCCGTTGTCTGTCTTGTTTGATTTGATTCTCAATGTATAACCAATATGATTTTTGAACGGGGGTCGCATTGGTTTCCAGCGATTTTAAAAACTGAATGATTTGTGCTTTGTCAACTTGTCCTGTCTGAGGATTCTTGAAAAGTTGTTGAATAATAGGATGAGGATTGCTCCCTTGAACCAGGTCAAACAGCTCATCCGCACTCACAGTAATGCCCAGATCTTCGGAGGCTTTACCCAAGATATTTTCCTGCAGGTAGCCTTGCCATACTTGCTCCCGTATTTGTTCCCAGGCAGCATCGTCAATTTGGGTTTGCTGGGTATTCATTTTGTATATTTCAGAAAGCTCGTCTACTTTCTTCTGAAAATCAGGGTATTGAATGGACTCGCCATCAATTTCCGCAATTTTCATTTGACTGGGTCTCATTAATTTACTGCCTGAATTAAGCATGTCGCCCAAAATAAATGCGCCTAAGGCGAGACCGATTACGATCGCTACCATTAAACCCCCACGATTCCTTATGTTCTGTAATGTAGCCATTGACTGTTGTTATTTTATTATAATTATATCTATTCAATTTTTCGAGGGACGAAGATAATAATTTTCAATATTAAACCTCAGAATTCGATTTTTATTTTAGGTATGCTCCAATATGTTGAGGTGCACCAACTCGATTTTGGTGTTGGTAGCTTTCAATATTTTAAAGCGATAGTGACCAATATTGATGATGGTATTGATTTTAGGGATGCTTTCGTGATTGAAAAGGATAAATCCGGCCAGGGTTTCGTAGTTTTCATTCTCCGGGAAATCGAGGTTGAATTTTTCATTCAGTTCATCCAGTTCCACCCGGCCCGAGAGGACATACTCATTGGGGGCTACTTGCTTTTCAATCAAATAGACTGTATCGTGCTCATCTTCAATTTCACCAAATATTTCCTCCAGGATGTCTTCGCTGGTAACCATTCCTGAAGTTCCGCCAAACTCGTCTACCACAATGCCAATGCTGAGGCGTTGCTGAATAAGTTTACTTAAGAGTTTGCTGGCAGACATCGTTTCAGGAACGATTAATACTTTACTCAGATTGGATTTAATAGAATCGGGATTGGTGAAAATGACCGAATGGTGCAGGTAGCCTACAATATTGTCAATATTTTCGGCATAAAACAGGATGCGAGAATAACCGGTTTCAATGAATTTCTGGCGCAACTCTTCCACAGTTGAATCGATATCCAATACAGCCATTTCTGTACGGGGGACCATTATTTCGCGTAGTTTAACCTTCGAAAAATCGAGTGCATTTCTGAACAGTTTAACTTCGTTGTCAATGTCTTCCTTGTTTTGCGAAACATTGGTGTTATCTGATTCGTTGACAAAATGATCAAGATCGATGCGGCTGAAAACGATCTTTTCATTCACATTTTTAATATCTTCATTTAAAAGCACTTTCAACACTATTTTTGAAATCCCCATGGTAATCCTGGTAAGGGGATAAAACAAAAAATAGAAAAATGCAATGGGCACCGTAAAAAACATTAAAAGCCCGTTGGGGTTGATTCTGAAAAACATTTTCGGCAAATATTCGGCCGTGGCCAGGATCAGAATGGTTGAAAGGAGCGTTTGTACCAGGAGGACCAGGGAGTCGGGAAGATATTGATCAAAAACAGGTTGCAACAATTTGGCAAATGCGATTCCATAGATGACCAGGGATACATTATTTCCAATGAGCATGGTTGCAATAAACTGGGCAGGATGTTGGGTGTAAAGGGTAATAAGTTTTGAATGGACAATGTTTTGCTGTTTATCGAGTTCCAGCCTGAGTTTATTGGCGGTAATGAAAGCAATTTCCATCCCTGAGAAGAAGGCTGAAAAGACGATGGTGGCAATTATCACTAGAAGCAGATCCATAGGAAGGTTATTTAGCTTGAATGTCCACGTACATTTGTCCTGTCAGGTTTTTGATCACATACTCGGAGAAATCCTGATTGGATTCAAAGCTGGTGCCAGTGGAAACCTGGTGATCTTTTTGAATGATTTTGACAAATTGGTTGGAGTATATCTTGGCCTTCTTTTTGTCCCAAACCAGGTACTCTGTTTTTAGGGTATCGCCTTTCTGATTGATGGCTACCACATTGTTTTTAGCTTCCCAGCGTTCATCGGATTGAAAATATTTGGCATATTGTGCTGTAATGTAGGAAGTGATATTCATCCTGATGTCATATTGAGTAATGATGACTCCTTGGGGAAATTCGGTATAAGGGTCTTTTTCGTTGTCATGAATGATCATTTCCGGTGTTTGAAGCTTTTGCTTGATGACCGTTGAATCGGTAAAAAGCACTTCGTATCCTTCGGCCATTATTGCGGGAGGATCATCGACCGTAGAGAATTTCTTAATCTTCTCAATGTCATTTTCACATGAAACGAGTACCCAGCCCATGAAAATTGTTAACAATCCAAGTTTAATCCAGGGGAGAGGATTGCTCTTCACGACAAATTGTAGGGTGTATGTAAATGGTTTAATGTTCATTGTCTCTAAAGATCAGTTTAGTAGATATCTGTAAGATTCTTCTTTCTGATTCGTTGGTCAAAGCTAGAAATAAAAAGGTAATAAAAGAAAAGCATTGCATTTCCTTTGGATAGAAATGCAATGCTTCAATCAATGAGGCTACAAACTGTTTGCTATTTTTTTTCACGAATAATGGTGCTTTCACCAATCCAACCACCCAATTGATAAGGCTGACCAACAGTTAATCCATTGAAAAAGATATCCTCTTTACTGGGAAAATATTGTGAATAAGTATTAATCCGTTCATTGGCATCGGCCTCGGTACTTGAATCTACTTTTTTGGCTTTGTTGAAATAATCGACCGCAAGCAGAAAGACCATGGAATGTTGAAAATCATTTTCTCCGAACGATTTGCTGTTGTGTGCATAAACATCACCAAGCAAAAGGTATGCTTTCCCGTTATTGGCATTGTTTTCAATCGATTTTTTCAAATAGGTCCGGGCAGTCTGGGGATTGGTTGTGAAATTCAAGGAGGCCAGTTCGTAATAGTATTTTGAAAGGTTCAAAGGATCTTTTTCAGCATCGATGGCTTGCTTGTAGTAGCCCATGGCTTTGTCATTCTGTTCGGTCTTTACAAACAATCGGGCCATGTTATAGGCTGATTCTGCTGATGGATCAAGCTTATAAAGTTTCTCGGACGCTTTGGCAAATAGTGGACTGGCATCGCAATTTTGGCGGTCCAGTATCCTGACCATCTTTTTCAAATCTTCAACATTGGTAGCAATCTGATCAAATTTGGGTGTGTAAATGCTGATCAAAGCTTCACAATCAGCCGCGCCACTGGCCTGGAAAACCTGGTCGATGTTATCCCTTGCGATGAGAAAACTGTTGGACGTCGGATCTTTTTGAAGCGCCTTACTGATAATGTTTGACACGATGTCATAATTTTCAATCACTTTTTCTTTTCCTAATTCACCGATACCATACAATCCGCGGGTAGCCTGCATCAAAAGAATCAAAACAGGGGCTTCCGATTCCAAACCTTGCAGTTTGACTGATTCTTCCAGGAATTCATACCCTTTTTTCAAGATTGGTTTCCTGAGCTCATCGGTCATGTCTTCATTACTCAGTTTATATTTCATGAAGTCAGTTCCCTGGCGTCCTAATATATAGCCTTTTTGATTGAAGTACTTGATGCGGCGATCATACACATTCATCAGGGTATCAATCAGGAGTCCCTTCACTTTTTGATCTGGGGTACTTTCTATGAGGCTTCCATAAATGGCGATCCCATGTAAATAAATATTGATGGTTGATTTGGGATATTTTTTGTAAAGATTCCGCCAATAGGATAGGGCTGTTTTATAGTCTTTTTGGTCGTAGAACTGCTTTTCAAGTGTATAAGAACCCATGAAATCCTTATTGCCATCGGCAATCAATTCTGCAGCAGTTTTTAATATTGCTCCCTGTTCGGTGAGTTGGGCTGCTGCAGGAATGACTCCATCAAAACTGAAATCAATCACGTTATTTGTGTTGGTTGAAATATCCAATTTTCGTTTATCGTTGATAAATGAAAATGTGAGATATTTACAGCCATCTGGCACTTTGATTTCATAAAGACCGTCAAAACTAGTCATCATTGTTTCACTGGTCTTTTGAGCTCCAACAGTGACTCCGGCCTGCACTTTCCCTCCATTGTAAACAGTCCCCTTTATCACTCGTTGGCCGACTCCTGAAAAGGTGATCAAGGAGACGAAAACCAGAACAAGCATAAGCGATTTGTTCCGTAAAGGTTTCATTGCTTTTGGTTTTTTTATATGGTTATGTCATTAATCAAATTTACGTTTAAAAAACCAATAATCGTAAAAATTTAAATAGAGACTGAATTTTGTGTAATTATTACTAACCAGTCCATTACTGGTAGTTCCCTTTTTACCAAACTCAAATCCTAAATTAGCTGTTGACTTCGACTTGGGGAACGGTAATCCTATACCAAAACTTATGCCATTCTCTTTAATCTGTTGGTTGTTCAGCATCAGGTATGAATTTTCATGGTGGATACCGGCCCTGTATTTCACCCTTTTCATATAACTTCTGATAGAAGTTGCTTCGGGGATATATTCGAAGCCTGCCGAGATCCGGTCCTGATCTGTAATTAATTCGTCCACTTTTCCAGGGAAAGTGGCCTTGCTCCATGCTGCATGGTAATAGTCAGCATTGATTTCGAGCTTGTTAATGTTGTTGTAGGACAAGCCGACACCAAAGGTAGAGGGCATCTTAATGATATTCTTTGCTTCTATTTCATAGGTCGAATCAACCTTGTCCTGGTATTTATTTGATCCGATCACTATTTCTTTATAAGTAATCGATTGGTACATCACTGTAAAGTCAGATTTCTTTTCGAATGTGACTCCTAAAGTAAGATATTGATTGGGTTTTATTCTCCAGTCATATTGAAGACCGTAGGTCAGGGTAAAGTCACGAAGACGGGTGGATTCAATATTTGAACTGGAAAACACGGCAGGATCGGAAAATTCAAAAACCGTATTCTTGCTTAACCGTCCAAAGATGTAATTCAAATTGGCTCCGATCGAAAGGCCTTTAAATGGCCTGACCGAGGTTCCAATAAAAGCTTTGGAGGTGGTTCCCTCTCCGAAATAGTGCTGATAAGTATTCCCAATACCTGGCAGGCTGTCTGAAAATGCGACCTCATAGCCCATATCCGAAAAGGGTTGCAGGCCCAGGGCAGCCCCCATCCATTTGGTAACTGGGAAGGACAACGAAAAATAACGGAAATTGATGTCGTTGGTTTTTCGGGTGCCACTGTTGCTCTTGTAGTTCGAAAAGGTGCCATCTATGCCAAAATCAAAAATAAACGATAAACTGTCGTTGGATGTGTAGGAAGCGGGGTTGGCCGAATTGACCTGTACCGCATGCCGGCTACCCAGGGAGGCTCCCCCCATCGCTGACGAGCGTCCGTATCCGTATGGATTCAGATCGCCTAATCCAAACCGGGAGAACGGGGAGGAGGTATTGTTGTTTTGCGCGTAGCCAGATAATCCGCAGAAAATCATAACAATCACGACTGATAGTGCATTATTTACTTTTCGCATTGTGTTCCAGAATCCTGTTTAATCCTATTAGGGTTAAATTAAAGTGTACAAATATGGAGTAATTTAATTTTTTATCAAAAAAATTAGAATCACCCCCAGTCATAATGATATGTAAATTTCGATAATTTCTGTTAAAGAAATCAATCGTTTGAGCTATTTCATAAAGAATACCATTCTGGACTCCGGCCCTGATGGCATCTATTGTATTTCTTCCAATCATTTCAAAATCATCTTTATAGCCTACAAGTGGAAGCTTGCCTGTAAAGTGATTCAGGGCCTTGAAACGCATCTCAAGACCGGGTGAAATATTGCCCCCAATATACTGATTCTTTTCTGAAACCAGATCATAGGTAATGGCAGTTCCAGCATCAATGATCAGAAGATTCTGATCAGGAAAGAGTTCATTGGCCCCTACGGCTGCCGCCAATCGGTCCTTACCAAGTGTTTCAGGCGTTTGGTAAAGATTTTCGATGGGAAGTTTGGTTTGATCATCGAGTTCGATAAACAAGTCAAATTCATCACTTAAAACCCGTTTCAACTCTTCCTCATAAGGTTTCACAGTCGAAAGAATCGCCTTGTTTAATTGCGGGTGTTCCTCTTTCAGCATCTTCACATGGGCTGCCGTTAAATGGTCCAAGGGAACATTAAACATCAAATCATGCTGATTGAACAAAGCGATCTTTGTACGGCTATTCCCGATATCTATGACGAGGTTTAACAATTTGCCTAATCTTCTATACGTTGACTAATATCCAAAGCCCTGACCGAATGGGTCAGTGCCCCGATTGAAATAAAATCGACTCCTGTTGCGGCGACTTCGCGCAGACGTTCAAGTGTTATATTTCCTGAAGCTTCCACTTTTGCCCTGCCTGCAATGAGTAAAACGCCTTTGCGCATGGTTTCATTGTCCATGTTGTCGAGCATGATAATGTCGGCTCTCGCGTCAATGGCCTCCTGAACCTGGGCTAGGGTGGTGGTTTCAACTTCAATTTTAATGCCGTGCTCGATGCTGCTGCGGACTGCTTTTACAGCCGCTGTGATTCCCCCGGCCACTTCGATGTGGTTGTCCTTGATCATGGCCATGTCATGAAGTCCATGGCGGTGGTTACTTGCCCCCCCGGTCTTTACTGCATATTTATCAAGCTTGTTGAAGCCAGGCATTGTTTTACGGGTATCGAGTATCACGGTCTGAAAATCTTTCACCGCATCGGCATATTCAGCTGACATGGTGGCAATTCCTGACAAGCGCTGTAAAAAATTAAGAGCCGTGCGTTCTCCCGTCAGTAAGGCCCGGTAAGTCCCTTCAAACTTAACCAGCACATCGCCTTTTTTTACTTTATCGCCTTCCGAAACGAGCTGTTCCCAAATTAAAGAAGGATCCAGTTTTCTGAAAACCATTTCAGCAACGGGAAGCCCTGCAATGACCCCATCTTCTTTGGCAACCATTTTGGCTTTGCGCCTTACCTCGGCGGGAACAATGTTGTTGGTGGTGATATCTCCATCGCCCACGTCATCCAGCAATGCAAGGTTGATCAGTGTATTGGCTGCTTTTAATACGTGTTTGTTCATCTGTTAATTCCTGATTTCCTGAAATTTAAATTCTGTATTTTTTTGCTGAATCAGGTGAACGCACAAAGCAGGATCTTCCATAGGGTAGTCTTCCCGAATGTGCCCGCCACGACTTTCAGTCCTGATTAACGCCGATTCGCATATGAGGGTGCAAATATCAGTAATGTGTTTGATTTTTAAAAGATTATACTCATTAATATTTTCGGGCAATTGTTTTTTCAATCCGTTCAGTTCAAGGATGGCCTCACTCAACTTGTCGGCTGAGCGCACAATCCCAGCTTTTTTGCTCATTAAAGCGGCAATTTTGTTTTTTGTATCCAGGAACCCATTTTCATTCTGAGGATCAACATGAATGAGGTTGATCTCAGGTAGTTCAATGTGACTGTTTTTCTTTTCCATCGCTTTTTCAGCGGCTCTTTTGCCAAACACCAGACATTCAAGCAATGAATTACTTGCCAGGCGGTTGGCTCCCATGACTCCCGTAGAAGCCACTTCACCGCAGGCAAAAAGCCCTTCAATGTTGGTCTCGCCATGCAAGTCCGTCTGTATTCCACCGACCATGTAATGCGCTGCCGGCGAAATGGGCAGAAGATCTGTTGTAATATCGATATTGTATTTGAGCAGGGTGTTATAGATGGTTGAAAACCTCTTTTTAATCAGTTCAGGGTTGAGGTGTTTTAAACTCAGGTAAAGAAAATCGGCATGGTGCAATTGAAGTTCATTGTAAATGGCATGAGCCACCACGTCGCGGGGTGCGAGTTCTGCCAGTGGGTGAATATACTGCATAAACCGTTCCCCCTTGGGGTTTAACAGCCAGGCTCCTTCGCCACGAATGGCTTCACTGATTAGAAAGGCTTCTTCCCCAGGGATATACAATGCCGAGGGATGAAACTGGATGAACTCGATGTCCGATAGTTTGGCTCCCGCATGAAAGGCCAGGGCAATCCCGTCGCCGGTGGCCGTGTGGGGATTGGTTGAACGGTCGTAAATGCGCGACAGTCCTCCCGTTGCAATGATCGTTGCCTTTGATTTGAAAATAATATTGAGCCCACTGACAAAATCAAAGGCCTGAACTCCCAGGCAAACCTGGTTGCTGACTAAAAGTTCAACCACGGTGCAATATTCGAAAGCCTGTATGTTTTTCTGTTCCTGAACTTTCTTGAGCATAAATGAAGTGAGGCCTTTGCCCGTTGCATCACCTCCGGCATGTAAAATACGCCGACGAGTATGTCCGCCTTCCAGCCCAAGGACAAAGTGACCGTCTTCCTTGTCGAACTGCATTCCAAGATGAATCAATTCCTGTACGCAAGTTTGTCCTTCGGTCACGAGAATCTTTACTGCATCCAGGTCGCACAAGCCACGTCCTGCAAGCAAGGTATCTTCAATATGCGAATCCACCGAATCTTCTTTATCGGTAACAACGGCAATTCCGCCCTGGGCATAATACGAATTGCTGATATCGAGCTGTGATTTGGTGATGATGGCAACACTTCCATATTTTGAAGCATGAAAGGCTGCCGTTAGACCGGCTAAACCGCTCCCAACGATAATGGTGTCAAATTCTTTAATCTCTATTGAATGATCGTCTGCCATCTGAAGAATTTTTCTTACGAGGGCGCAAAGGTATAAAAACTGATCAACAGGAGTATGACAATCAATAGCTTTTAATTTCCAGCATAAATCCGCTGCCATGGATGTTGCGGATTTCCACCTGGGGATCTTCTGCAAAAAGCTTGCGCAGTTTGGTCAGGTACACGTCCATGCTTCGGGCCGTGAAGTATCCATCGTCTCCCCATATTTGCCTGAGTGCTGTTTCGCGCGGCAACAATTCATTCTGGTTATCGCACAACATTTTCAACAATTCGGCTTCTTTGGGCGATAGCTTTTGCCTGGTCAAATCATGCTCGATGGTACGTAGCTTGAAGTCGAAACGATAGCTGCCAATCTGGTAAAAGTCTGGTTCCTTGACCATAGGGCCTGCCTGTCGTTTCAGAATGGCTTTGAGTTTGAAGATCAGAACCTCGGTGTCGAATGGCTTGGTGATGTAATCGTCAGCTCCAAGGCGATAACCTTTCAGCACATCGTCCCGGAGGTTTTTGGCCGTCAGAAAAAGAATCGGGATGCCTGAATTTGTTTTGCGGATTTCAGAGCCAATGGTAAACCCATCCACGTTGGGAAGCATCACATCAAGGATGCAGATGTCAAAACTGGCCTTGTGAAACCGGCCAAGGGCATATTGCCCATCGTCCACCCAATCCACTTCAAAATCATTGATCTCCAGGTACGATTTCAGCACAGCGCCAAAGCTGAGATCATCTTCTACCAAAAATATGTTAGGCTTTGAGGTCATTTTTTAGAATTTGATGCAAGGTAAAAAAATATAACATTCAATAATGGCTTCTGGTAATGTTTCCTGGCCATAAGCTCCCTGTGATTGATATTTTCCAGGATCTGATTACTTCAACTTGTTTTTAAATTGTGTATTAGGATCTGAATGATTTAAAATTTCTTTTGACAATTGGCTTACCGTTGAAATCGCTCCTAAACAGCCATTGAGGGATTGTATTTCGGATTTATCATTGTCGAATTGTTCTTGTAAGTCTTTGGGAATTAATACACCCTTGCGTTTGAGCCCCTGAAAGGCATAAAGCCTGACAACTGCATTTTTATCCTTTTTTGAAATATAAATTAGTTCGTCAATGTTTGCTATTCTTTCAAGTTTTTCAAACCGTTGGTATTGCTCCGATAGCTTGCCGGCATATCCAACCGTTTGGTATTCATATATATTATGCCTTGAAATTTTATTTACGACTTGATTTACAGAGCTTGAGATTTTAAATCCCTGGTTCCAGGAAGAGCCTTGTTGGACAGGTATGAAATAGCACAACACCAAAAGAAAAAATCCAGGTAATCTGTTTTTCATTGTAACTGTTTTTATCTGTAATTTGAATTTTCTGTTCATTGAATAAGAGATCCAAATTGGTCTGTCACCACCAAGTCGTGGGAGTCTCTATTCCCTTACAAAGGGAATGAAAACTTCAAAACGGCTGCCTTTTCCAAGCTCGCTGTGAACGCTGATGCTTCCCCGGTTGGCTTCCAGCACGGCTTTCACGTAGGAGAGTCCCAGTCCGAAGCCTTTTACATTGTGAATATTTCCACTAGTCTGTCGGTAAAACCGTTCAAATATTCGGCTCTGCACCATCTTGGTCATCCCTATTCCCTTGTCTTCCACCACAATCAACACTCCTTTGGTGGTATTACGGGTCGAAATCTTTATTTCAGGGGGCCCCGAGGAGTATTTGTTGGCATTGTCCAACAGGTTGTATATCAGGTTGGCAAAGTGACTTGAATCGCTGGTGGCGACAGGGTTAATTGCCTGAAGGTCGCTGGCAATGGAGCCGCCTTTTTTCTCCACCTGGAGCACGATACTTTGGATCGCATCCTCAATCACATCGTGTAAGTTAACTGCTTCCCATTTGAATTCAAAGTCCTTTTTATCTAACCGGGCAATGGTCAGGATGTCTTCCACCTGCTGGTTCATACGTTTATTTTCCTTTTTGATCATGTCGATGTAATACCTGATGCGCTCGGGGTTATCAATGATTTTTTGATTGACTATCGAGTCAGCTGCCACCGAGATGGTGGCAATGGGGGTTTTAAATTCATGGGTCATGTTGTTGATGAAATCAGATTTCATTTCTGAAATCTTCTTTTGTTTCAGTATAAAGTAAATGCTGAAAGCAAAGGTTACCAGCACGATGATCGAAAAGAGCCCAGAGATGAGCAACAGCCAGTTGAGGGTTTTGTATATGAATGAATCCTTCTGGGGGAAATAGACCGCCAGCCGGTAGTTTTTTTGAATAATGTCATTGGGAAACAATTCCACCTTGTAATTACTTTTTGCCAGTAGAATCGAATCCGCCTTTTCGGTCTTCTTTGAAATCAACGAATCGTTGATGATCCCGCATTCAAAGGGTATGGGAATGTTGCGGTTCTGAAGTTCCTTCTTTAAAATATCATTGATCTCTTCGATCGGCGGCTCGTTTTCTTCCCAGGTCGTGATTTCCTCCACCACCTTGTCGGCCATGAGTTTGAGCTTTCGGGTTTTCACATTCAGCCTCTGCCTCATTTGTCCATTCGAATCCTTGGAGTGCTTTAATTGTATGGAGATCGAATCTAAGCGGTGAAGTCCGTGGGTATAGATCGAATCCATCTTTCTTCCAAGGCTGTCGGTATTGATCACAATGATGTTTTCTTCCCCGTTGTGCGAGCTGTCGCCCTTTGTTGAAAAGTGGTACTGAAAACCCCTTCTGTCTTTGGCCGCTTTTACGATCATTTGGATTTGTTGCGGGCTGGGGTTTCCAGGTAATTTTGGAATCACTATATGTTTGGGTCGTGGCCCCGGGGTTCCAGGGTCAGGTGGCAGTGGTGGAAACCTTTCAAAATCGCGGAAGCGATCTGAATCGTTCAATGAAAAATGATTCATCATCCTGAAATCCTGCATGTTTTCAAGCCGGTTGGTGGTGTTCGTCAGGGCTTCGTTCACGCTGCGGTCGAACAATTCATTCTTTACCCGGATGGCGTTGTTCATCCAGACCAACTGAACAATGACGATTCCCAGGATCGAAATTCCCATCAGTGCAATAAGTACTGCGAATATTTTTTTGTTCATGCCTCAAAGATAATTATTAAATATCCAGTTTACAGGACTTTAACTTTTCCTTAACAGAATTTAACCCCCCATTAACTCATTGTTCAGCATGGGTTCTTGTATCTTTGCTTCCAGAAATTATTCACCAAATTATACAACCATGAAAAACACGTTGGTATTATTCACAATGGCTGGATTGGCCGCTTTGAGTCTTTCGTCCTTAACCCTTCTTCAAGACAAAGAACAAACCCAAGCCAAGAAGACGCGCCACATTAAAATGATGAAAATGGAGAATGGCAAAAAGATTGAATTGGATACTATTCTATCAGGTAATGAGGTCTTTGTCTGGAATGGCGATACCATCAAGCCCGAGAAAGACATCCGTGAATTCAGCCCATCTAAGTTTGACAAAACTCATTCTCCTGATGGCGTCAGGGACCCGCATAAGAGGGTGAAGATCATTCGTCAATTTGGCGATCAACCCGGTGAACCTAGCGCCTTGGAGATGGATTCAGACAATAATGTGGAGGTTTTTTCTGAAGTAGATGGTGATTCGTTGGAGAATACGATCATCATCCATAAAAAAATGAGAGATGCAAATCAGCAAGACCAGATGATCTATTTAAGCGATATGGACGGGGATAATTTTCCACCAATGCCGCCAATGCCGCCAATGCCCCACATGCGGATGATGAAAATGAAACATGCCGAAGGGCTCATCAATTTGAACGATCCGAACATTATTTCCTACAAGAAAAAGTCCATCAGCGGCGGCCGTGAAAAGATTGAGATCATCAGAAATAAATCGGATGAGTCTGAAAATATGAACTTTGATGTGGAGGTCAATGAACCGGCCATCGCTCCCGGTGCACCCAAGGCGCAGACTTTCAGATATGAGTTTAAAAACGGTGACCCGGCAAAGAAGAAAATGAGGAAGGAAATCAGGGTGGAAGAAAAAAATAATGCAGAAACCGAAGAAGATGCGACTCCGGGTGTAACAAAATAAATTATGAATCGTTCTTATAATGTTCTCGTGCGGTAGCCATGCCGGGATGAAGAGAACAATTAAACAGCAATCAGAAAAGCCGGAAATTCCCCTTTCCGGTTTTTTTGGGCTCCAGGGGTATGGCAATTGATACCAATGACCACCAGCCAAGTCGATACCAATTCCAGTGTTGACAACTGCCAGGCCTATTGCTTCTGTAAGGTATCTGTAATCTAACTGTAATGTATCTGTATTGTAGATTACAGATACATTACAGTTAGATT
>DASXUZ010000074.1:0-7428 GCA_036504555.1 Prolixibacteraceae bacterium
GTGAGAAAATGAGAAAATGAGAAAACTATCTCCGTCGGCTAAAGTCCCGAGCACTCGGATAGGCGTTAACTTGTTATATTCATGCTTATAATCTGATACTTGAAACAGTATTACCAGGCAGTCTCAACCTTCTGGGACACTTTTTATCTGTTTGTTTTTTTAAACACATAGACACATAGAACACATAGATAAATTTTAAACTATGTGTCCTATGTGTCTATGTGTTTATTTTTCATTTGCTTATAAGACAGATGGGACAAAGTTAACGCCAATCCGAGCACTCGGGACTTTAGCCGACGGTAAGAATGAAGAATTTTCCAATGGATTCAGCCACAGATAGATGAGCTAAAGTTCAGGGTAATTTTTTGCCTCTAACCGTCGGCCAAAGCCAGACAGCCTGTCCCGATGAATATCGGGAGCAAAGGATAGTCGCAGCCATTAAGCAATATCGTCACAAAACCTGTTACACGACAATGATTTCGACAAGCCTTCGTATCCTTCAGATAGAGCTATAGGATGTTGGAGCGTTTTTTATTGGGCAGGTGACTGGGAAATAGTCATCTGCTGAGTGGATGTTATAACCTCTACAGGTTATATTGGTTCATTATAACCTTATAAGGTTATAATGCAATCCGTGTAATTCGTATTTTAATTCCTGAAATTCGTATTTTAATGGTAAAAGACTTGCAAATATAACTCCATTAGGTTATATTGTGCCATTATAACTCCTGAAGGTTATATTTACGCCCTACACATACAATTAAGAGGTGAGCTATGAATACAATTAAAGCTGTTCTTACCGGTGATCTGATCCAATCACGAAAATTGGATAATGAGGGTCTGGAAAAAGTGCTTCATGCGCTTCATACGACATTTGATGAGATTCAAGTGAAGGTTCTTAAAAAGAAAGGCGATTTTGAAATTTACAGAGGTGATAGTTTCCAGATCCTGATACACGAACCCCAGTTGGCATTGAAAGTAGCACTCATCATAAAAACCCGGCTGCTGAGCCTTTTCGGTGATTCAAAAATAAAAAGCGATGCCCGTATAGCCATTGGTATTGGAACTATCCGGATGCATAACGCAAAAATCATTGAATCGCAGGGAGAAGCATTTGAATTTTCAGGTTCTGAACTGGACAGAACGATCAAAGAATCGATGAACCTAAGTATAAAATCACCTTGGGAGGGACCCAATGAGGAGTTCAAAGTAAATTGCCTGTTTGCCGATAGCATCATTGGCAGTTGGAGCGCAAAAACGGCTGAAAGTGTATTCCGATACCTGTTGTATGGCGAAACCCAGGAAAAGCAAGCCGCTCATTTTAATGTTTCTCAACCGGCGATCAGTAAAAGACTATATACCCATGGAAATATGAAAGCGGTGGATGCCTTCATGAAACGTTTTGAAAACATCATTGATAATCACCTCAACGCATCGAGCCATGGAAACTAACATTCTCATCAGACTGATTCTGGCTCATTTGCTCTCCGACTTTGTTTTTCAATCCCGCAAGTGGGCAGAAGAAAAGGATGCCAAAGGATTTAATTCCGGGTATCTCTACTTGCATATACTGGTTACCGGCATCACTGCCCTACTGCTGGTTGGAGACATCAACTGGTTGTTACCAATTGCATTGATTACTGTCATTCATGGACTTCTGGATGGATTAAAAAGTGAAGTCAATAAACGGTTCTATAATCATCACTCCCCCATTTACCTGTTTGTGGCCGATCAGGTGATGCATATTCTGATCATCGGTGTGATATGGATTTTCGTGACCAACCAATTGGGCCCAGTGACAACCGAATTAACACTTGTCCTTCAAAATCAGCAATTCTGGCTATACCTGCTGGGCTACACCTTGGTGACTGTTCCAATCGCTGTCCTCATTGGCAAAATAACCGAAGCCTGGAGCATAGAACTCAATGCCTCTCCAAGCTCGTCCATGGCTCCCCCGACCAAGGCCAGAGCCGACAAGCCGGGCCTTCAGAACGCGGGGAAATGGATTGGTATCATCGAACGCATTTTGATTCTTACCTTCGTATTAAATCTCCAATTTGCAGCCATTGGTTTTATGCTTGCTGCCAAATCTGTCTTTCGTTTTGGTGATTTAAAAGACAGCAAAGATCATCAGAAAACTGAATACATTATCATTGGCACCTTCTTAAGCTTTATGTTGTCCATACTAACCGGAATAGCCATCAATTACCTTGGGAAATAACCATTGGGAAATGCCAGGTAGATGACCACTGAATTATTTTCAATATATAGAATATTGTAGTGTAACAGCTATTGTGACTATCTAATCTTCATGAACCTCATTCAGGGCGTCATCCCGTCCCGATTGATCGGGATCGGCATCTCCTTGAACACTCCAGACCATCTTAAAAAAGGGGAATTGAAGGTATTAGGGGAGATCCCGATCAATCGGGACGGGATGACGCCCTGAATGAGGTTCTTGAAGATTGAAGCCTCCTTTTAGCTGTTACACACCATTATTGAGCAGGTGACTGAAAAAAGTCACCTGCTCAATTGGATCCTACAGACTTTTCGCCGGTAAAAATCGTTGGTTGATCCTTTTATTTCAGCTTCAAAAATGCAAATTCATGCGTATTCGTGCGCGTTTCCCCGATTCTCAGGTTCTCCGTCTTACCCTACTTACCTTTAATCTGACAAAGGACAAAAAGGCGATTTCCTCGAGTAAAATTGTAACAGATTGTCCGGGTATCAACTATTTATCAATTAAAAAAAACAATTATCATGGGAACTATTAAACAAGGTATTTTGGGCGGATTCTCCGGCAAAGTCGGGACCGTCATAGGTGTTGTCTGGAAAGGCATCTGCACGATGCGTGGTATTGCACCCAGTGTTTCACAGCCAAACTCTCCGGCTCAGCTGGAGCAAAGGGCCCGGTTCAAGGCAGTGATTGATTTCCTGCATCCGCTCACCGCTTTCTTACGCGTTGGTTTCAAGAACCAGGCCATCAAGATGTCCCAGTTCAATGCAGCCATGTCTTACAACCTTGAAAACGCCCTCACGGGTGCTTACCCGGTGTTTGACATCGATTATTCGAAGGCATTGGTCAGTCGCGGCAACCTTACGGGTGCCCTGAATCCTGTAGCTGCTGCAGTAGCCGGTGTGGGGATCGACTTTACCTGGGATGACAATTCGATGAGCGCTGGTGCGCTGCCGGATGACAAGGTTTTGTTGGTTGTGTACAACCCTGCCAAGCAACTGGCCATCACTGTAGAGGCTGGAAACACCCGCGTGAGCGGAACCCAGACCATCAACCTTCCTTCCTTCTTCGAAGGGGACGAGGTGCAGTGCTACATCGGCTTTCAGAATGCCAACCAATCGGTTGTATCGAACAGCCAATATGTCAGCAGTCTGGTGGTACTGTAGGAGCAAGGGGGCTGTGAGAAGATGAGAAAATGAGAAGGTGAGAAAATGAGAACGTGAGAGGGTGAGAACACAAACCCCGCGTTCCAGGGTACAATACCCAAGCTGTCACCACACGGACCACACTCCTTCCCCAGGCCCCGAGACAAGGACCGCTCTTCTTCGGGAGGGCGGTTCTATTTCAACAGTCTATTTATTAACACAAAAAAAAAACAAACATCATGAGAAAAACTATTTCAATTTTGATTTTACTGATCGGGTTGCTGGTCCTGGGGACGAGCGCCAGCCAGGTGATGGCTGGTCATCCCGAACTGGTTTCGGGATCTCCTGGACTGGTTTCGGGATCTCCTGAAGTGGCTGCTCTCACCGGCACTGCCTCTGCCCCATCGACCAAGGCCAGTGTGGCAGGCGATGTCCAGATTGCCTTTGAACAAACCAATGCGGACTCGGAGAATCCGGGTAATTTCTTCCTGGACAACTGGGGCTCTTTGGCCCTGGGCTTACTGACCTTTTTGGATGTGGTGGCAAGGTTAACGCCATCAACCAGGGATAATTCGATTGTCAATTTACTGACTACCATCATCAATGCCATCATTCCCAACTTTAGGAAAGGTGGGGGAACTTTTAAGATGGAGAGAAAGTGAGAAAGTGAGAAAAGGTGAAGATGAGAAGGTGAGAAAGTGAGAAGATGAGAAAATGAGCAGGGAGCGGGAATGGTTGTGAATAGTTCCTGTTGCCTGCTCTGCTCCCATCCGTGTAATTCGTGTTCGTGTTCGTGTAATTCGTCCCGAGTACTCGGGATTCGTGTAATCCGTGTTTTCATGTAATTCGTGTTTTTCATGTAATTCGTAAATATTAAGATCATGGCAACCAGTACCTCAAGAAGTATATTCGGATCCTTGTCCGGCTCAGCCGGGAAAGTGGTCTATTCCAGTTGGAAGGGCATCGGATACAGCCGGTCAAAGCCTGTCCGTGTTGCAAATCCAAGGACTCCCGGGCAGTTGGTTCAAAGGGCCAAGCTGAAGGTCATCATCGCCTTCCTGCAGCCACTGACGCTCTTTCTGCGGATCGGGTTCAAAGGCAGGACCGCTAAAATGTCGGCCTATAATGCGGCCATGTCTTACCACCTGAAAAATGCGATTACAGGTAAGTATCCCAACTACGGGATTGATTATTCGAAGGCGATGGTCAGCCAGGGATCCCTTCCGGGAGCTAAGAACCCCACAGTCACTTCACCCTTGGCAGGGCAGCTGGAATTTACCTGGGAGGATGAATGGATGGAAAGTGTTTCAAGGCCCGATGACAAGGTGATGCTGGTGGTGTACAATCCCGTCCGGCAAGAGGCGGTCACTTTGGTTGGTGGCAACACCAGGCAGACCGGCCGCCAGGTAATCACGATTCCTTCATCATTTCATGGGGAGGAAGTTCAGTGCTACATCGCTTTCCTGAATGAAGTGGAGAAGCTGGTATCGGATAGTAGGTATTTAGGGGCTGTTGCGGTGAAGGGAGAAGGTGAGAGAAAATGAGAAGATGGGAAGATGGGAAGATGGGAAGGTGAGAAAATGAGAAAGTGAGAAATGAGAAAGTGAGAAATGAGAAAGTAAGAAAGTGAGAAGCTGAGAAGCTGAGAAATGAGAAGGTGAGAGATGAGATGGCGGGAAAATTCGGAAAAATTAAGATAGATCACGTTCTTTGACATATTGGAATTAATAGGAGATAGAAGGGTTGGTTCAATTCAATATAAATCCTATTTCCTCCACCCCTGCAAGGGGGTTGGAGGGAATATTAACAGCAACAGGTGCATGGGAAGTCAGTGGAGTAAACAGTTTTAATTCATTTCAAACGGGGGTTTGGCGGCTGTTCGATCCACTTGTTTTGGGAGGCTTATAAACAATCCATCGTTTCAGTGGTTTAAAAAAAGAGGCTAGTAAATTTTAAAATCTCAAATAATTGTCTTAATTTTAGTAGCAAGCTATTTTTAACATACTCTCAGGGAATTAAAATGCCCCTTGGTTTCCGAAAGTTTCCGCCATCAAAAGAGAATATCAAACTCTGGGAACAGGAAATAAAAACAGATCATGCATCTGAAACAGAACAATCGAAACATAAAATTCAAAGACATGAAGTCACTTGAATTCATCATTCTTTCCATTTTTGTCCTGTTTCTGGGGGTCATTACCTTTGTGACGGATATTTTCCCGGAAGGCAACAA
Source organism: Prolixibacteraceae bacterium (assembly GCA_036504555.1). Taxonomy (GTDB): domain Bacteria; phylum Bacteroidota; class Bacteroidia; order Bacteroidales; family Prolixibacteraceae; genus Aquipluma. Next base: position 5,612 of record DASXUZ010000074.1, read on the forward strand.
GGACCTGCGGGCAGAAACACGATGGGCTGAGGGATTTGATCAGATCTCCTCCAGTGGCGATTACAAGGTAATCGTTAAACACGGCGACAATTACCAGGTGGAAGTAAAGGCAGAATCGAACCTGCTACCCTACATCGAAACAGTGGTAGTGGACCATACCCTTAAAATCAAAACACGCGGATTGCGTAATTTGCTGCAGAACTATCCCATTGAGGTATTTATCACCACACCCGTATTGAGGGGTCTTTTTCAGAGCGGATCGGGCATGATCAAGACCGGCCGGTTTGAGAGCGAGGAGTTCAGGCTCACCGTTTCAGGATCGGGCGACATCGATACCCAGGTAAGCACCGATCAACTGATAGCCCACATTTCAGGTTCGGGCAACATTTACCTGGAGGGGGATGCCAAAGAGGGACGGTTCGTGATCAGCGGATCAGGCAAGATCAAATCGTATCAGGCACAGCAACGCAATTGCGAGGCGATCATCTTCGGATCGGGCAACATGTATGTCAATACACTGGAAACCATCGATGCACGTATTTCCGGAAGCGGAAAGATACTGTATATCAACAATCCCATTGTCAGCAAGAATATTTACGGTTCGGGCGATGTGTTCGACATGAATGGAAAGGATTACGTGGACTTGCAAAGGATCGCACGGATTGGGCAGTGAGAAAGGGAGAAATGGAAAAAGGAGAAGGTGAGAAAATGAGAAGATGAGAAGATGGGAAAGGAGAAAGTGAGAAAGGGAGAAGGGAGAAGGGAGAATGCACGATAAGGAACAAGGAGGTATGCTTCACTACTGATTAGTGAGGCAACCTGGAACCTGAAACTTTGAACCTGGAACTTTAAGCTTGAACATCCAACCTGCAACTTTAAACCTACTTCTGCAAGGCTTCCATGAGTTCATCGGTCAGTTCGAGGTTGTGATAAACGGCCTGGATGTCATCGTCTTCTTCAAACACTTCGATGAGCCGCATGGCTTTCCTGGCACTTTCAAGATCGAGTACCGTGGTTTCTTTGGGAATGCGCTGCAATTCTGCACTTTCGGGTTCGATCTTCAGGGCTTCGAGTTTCTTCATCATCGGGCCAAAGTCCTCCATGGCAGTGGTAATGGTGAAATAGCCTTCTTCCAGCTGCATGTCTTCAGCACCGGCTTCAATCATCTCCATTTCAAAATCATCGGCATTGAGCGTACCTTGCGGAATGGTGAAAATACCCTTGCGGTCGAAAATAAAACTCAAGGAGCCATTGGTTCCAAGGTTGCCGTTGTGTTTGTTGAAATAACTGCGGACATTGGAAATGGTCCTTTGCTGATTGTCGGTGGTGGCTTCCAGGAAGATGGCAATACCGCCGTTGGCATAACCTTCAAAGGTGCACTCGATAAAGGAGGCTGAATCTTTATCGGCTCCCTTGCTGATGGCACGCTGGATATTGTCCTTGGGCATACTGACCCCTTTGGCATTCGAAATGGCGACTCTGAGCCGTGGATTGCTGTCAGGATCCGGACCGCCTTCCTTGACGGCAACGGTTATTTCCTTGACTATCTTGGAGAATACCTTGGAGCGTTTCGAATCGATGCTTCCCTTTTTACGTTTGATGGTCGACCATTTACTGTGTCCCGACATATGAATTGGTATTACGGTTGTTTTTATTTAACGGATGAACCGGCTGGTAAGAGAACTAATAAATGCAAAGTTAATGCTTTGATCGGATAACTCACCTTACGTGAGAACACTGATAAATAATAAAAAAAAGAACACTTGATTTAAAAGAAAAAGAAAAAGGGAACACAGATTCTTTAAGAAAAAAATAAA
>DASXUZ010000075.1:0-3795 GCA_036504555.1 Prolixibacteraceae bacterium
GGTTAGGTGGTTGAATGGTTAGGTGGTTAATGGTTAGATGGTTCAAATGGTAAATAGTAAATAATTAAATAGTAAATGGTTGGGCTTCACCAATCAGGGTGGTTTGTGTGCAGCTGAGGACTTTTACCTGAACGAAATCGCCTTTCTTAAAATTCATCTCAGGAAAGACAACAACTTTGTTTTGGGAGCTACGGCCATAAAGTTCCACCTTGCTCTTTTTCGATGCTCCTTCTACCAGTACTTCAACGATTTTTCCAATGTCGCGCTGGTTGCTCTCAAGCGACAAGCGATTGTGCATTGCAATGATTTCTTCTAGTCGCCTTAGTTTTTCGGTATCGGGAACATCATCGGCCAAATGTTCGTGCGCATAGGTTCCCGGTCGGTCTGAATATTTAAACATATAGGCATCGTCGAACCCAACAGCCTCCATCAGGGAGAGGGTTTCCAGATGATCTTCCACAGTTTCGGTACAAAATCCGCAGAAGATATCGGTACTGATTCCGCAGTCGGGCAGGATTTCACGGATGGCACGAATGCGGTCCAGGTACCACTCGCGGTCATATTTGCGGTTCATCAGTTTCAGGATTCGTGAGCTTCCCGATTGAATGGGCAGATGAATGTGACGGCAAATGTTTGGATATTTGAGGATGATTTTCAGCACTTTGTCCGACATGTCCTTGGGATGCGAGGTGGTAAACCGTATCCTGACCTGGGGATCAACCGCAGCAACCAGTTCAAGCAAATCCCAGAAGCGCACTGGCTTGCGTTCTCCCTCGGGAAGCCATTTGTAGGAATTGACATTCTGTCCAAGCAGGGTTACTTCAAGATATCCTTTTGCAACCATGTCCTTCACCTCATTGACAATGTCTTGTGGGTCGCGGCTTCGCTCACGGCCGCGGGTATAGGGAACGATGCAATAAGTGCAGAAGTTGTTGCATCCCCGGGTAATGCTGACAAATCCAGAAAGCGATTTCTCACCAATGCGGACGGGAGTGATTTTATCGTAAGTTTCGTTCTCTGACAGTTCTACATTGATGGCCCCTTTTCCTTTCTGTGCCTTGTCAATGAGGAAAGGCAGATCGCGGTAAGCATCGGGACCGGCTACCAGGTCAACGGCTGAATGAGCCAAAAGGTCATCCCCAATACGTTCAGCCATGCAGCCCAAGACGCCGACGATGAGTTTTTTATTTTTTTTCTTCAGGCTCTTGAAATAATCCAGGCGTCTCCAGATACGTATTTCAGCATTGTCTCGTACCGAACAGGTGTTCAGAAAGATGGCATCTGCGCCAACAGCATTCTCCACCAGTTCATAGCTTCTGTCCTGAAGGATGGCTGCCACCACTTCACTGTCGGCCACATTCATCTGGCACCCGTAGGTTTCAATAAATAACTTTTTCTTTTCCAAAGTTCAATGAATTATTCAGGGGGCAAATTTCATTAAATTTCAGCAATAAGCAAGAGGGGGATAAAGGGAGAAAAGAGTTTCTTAGTTTCTCACTTCTTATTCGTAGGAGTGAATAATTTTCAATTTCGAATTAAAATTATGGGAAACGCTTGTAAATTTCTTTTCGATGGGCAAATGCTACGAAGGTTACAATATTTTTTTCAATGATAACACCAATTCGGTAATCACCTATTCTAATCCGAAAAGCAGATCGATAGCCAGTGAGCTTTTTTAGGTTGGCGATTTCTTTTGTGGCAGATGCTTCGGATACCTGAAGTATTGCTTCTGTGATAGCAATGGCCAGTTCCTTGTTTTTTAACTTTCTGAAATCCCTGGCAAATGCTTTTTCAAATTCAAATTTCATTTTGCAGTTCTTCTAAGAACTTGGCCTTTTCTGTTTCTGAGAGGTTTTGTTTCTGGTGGTTGCGTTTCATTTTTGCAATCAAAACCGAGTTTTCCATGTTGATCTCAATTCCCTCATTGGTTTGTGCCATTATTCGGGCAGCTGCCAAAAGCGCTTTGCCAGCTTTGGTTTTTTCATTGATTTCGATTGTTACCATGGGTGATCTTAATTTTTTGTGAATCACAAATTTACTAATTCTTTGAATACAGATGAACACCAACAAATAAGAAAATATTAAATTGAGAAACAGAGAATCTAGGAATTGCCCGGGACGAGTGTAAGAGTATTTAGGTTTTTTGACCTCTGCACTCTATCTTTATCCAAAGTTTAAAACTTTGGACAAAGGTAGAGTGCAGATTAGGTCTGATATTCCTTGTGTTCTTTCAATACATTGTGGAGTCGGGTGGTTTGAAGGATAAATATTTCGAGTTTGGATTGAATGATCTGTGGGAATAAATTTCCATCTGTTTCAACCGACAAAAAAGGCAGGTTCACGATCTGAGATCCATTCAGCGAAAATGGTTTGCCTGAAGCAGCGGCTTTTCCATTGACATTCATATTCACATTCAGGATTGATTCGGCCACCCGTGAGGGCATACAGCCGAAAGGACCAAGGGCGATGATCCCCGAAGCATGGTGAACGATATCAGCCAGTGCGCTTCCGACCGTCAGGATGGCTTCTCCTTCCATTTCAATAGGAATCAACTCTTTCGAATGTTGAATGATTCGTTCAATATCCAGAGGCTCATATTCCACAAAACCTGATTGGGACAGGATGTTTTTGACGCGTAGTTCCACCTTTCTTTGAACGATTTCCCTGAGTTTAAATCTCACCCTGGCGTTGATCGAGGGAAGGTGTTGTTTATACAAGCTTTTAATCTGACGGTTTGCATAAAACAAGTACTCTCCGATGGGGGCGGTTTTAATGACAATGTGATGCTCCAGTAATTTCTGTACCAGCTCACGTCTTGAAAAATCTTCATTTCTGACAAATATTTCACCCACCAGTGCCACTTTTACAGCCTTCTCAAAAGAATGAATTTTCTGAATGGTATTGAATACCGCTGCCGAACGTTTCAACTGTTGATAAATTTGCTGGGAAGTGCCCGTTGCAATTTCCATGGTAATCTTTTCCCATTCCTTGTCGAACAATTCAAGGGCACTTTTTTTATCGACCGCAAGGGCGGCAATGGCATGATACACATTTTGGATCACGTCGCCAATGGTGATGGCGATGAAGGCCCTCATGTAAAATTTGTTTCCAAATCCGCTGTACGAATCTTCATCCGTCAGGGTGATCACTCCATGATTGATGAGTTTTTTATTGGCGATGATGTTTTTAAGATAGACGGTGTATTGACCCTGACGGCAGGGACCGCAGCTGGTGGCCATAAACATGAGCCTTATCTCATCGTGACCGGGATTGTTGTTCTGGTGATTGACCATTGCACCCGCGCAAAGCGTCAGGGGGATGCATTCCTTGGAAGAGGTAAGACCACGTCCGATTTTTAATATTTCGAAGGTGTTTTCGGGATGAGGTTCTGAATTGATACCGCAATATCGGAATGAAGCAGACAATGCTTCGGTGCCGAATCGTCCCATCCTGGGAACAATCACCTTAACATTCTTGTCCCTTAGGTTATGCGCCTTTCCGAAGGAGTCGATAATGACATCTCCATGGATTTCGACCACCTTAAAGTCGGAGGTCACCTCATTGAGCATCCCTTTCTTTGAAAGTTCCCTGTATTTGCCAATGATATCAATGGCCGCCTCAATGCGGGTATTCAGTCCTGCATCAGCCGAATGGCTATCCAGCTCAAGGGTAAGTGATGGTTTATTTCCCATTATTTTTCTGAAATAAGGGATGATCATCGAGTCAGGGCCGCAACTGAAATTGGTGATGTAAGTTCCAAAAAGCTGAGGATGGTCTTTTACAAACCGGGCCGTG
>DASXUZ010000076.1:0-12941 GCA_036504555.1 Prolixibacteraceae bacterium
AAGGTGTTGTTGATGCATTCCAATCCCTCGGCGCTCCAGATGGCCATCCCGTCATCCCCGTTGTTCCTGAAATTACAATGTTCAACGATGGCATTGCTGGTTCCCTTACACAGGTTGATCCCATCAGCATAGGTATTTCTAAACCGACAATCCGACATGACAAAACCATCGGCAAACACTGGCCCCACCGTTGTATACTGGCCGATCCATGCACCCGTGGCACAATGTTCAACCCATACATTTTTGATCGTTGAACCTTGGGTATAAACCCCTATTATGCCTCCATATCCTTTGGTGCGCGTTGTCATTGCCGTGGTGATGTAAAGGTCGGCATAACTGATCCCGGGGGCATTGCCACGCAACCCACCATTAGATACATCGGTGACCGTAAAATTAATTTGTGTATACCACATCCCGGCACCTTGCAGTTTGGTATTGGCAACCCCGAAGTAAAGCTGGCTATTGATATTGTAAACACCGGCAGGTACAAAAATAGTTTTCCCACCATTTACATCAATGAATGCCTGTAAAGTGCTGCCATCGCCACTGAATACTGCAGCGCCTGCGGGGGCGGTCAATGCGGCGGCAACCGGTTCCATTTCAATGAAATCGAGCGAGAGGTTCCCGCTCTCTTTGATTAATTTAATCCTGCTGAGTGAATTGGGCAACAGGTAACGTACTTCATCAAAGCGCATCTTGGGATTCTTGTTCGTAATTCCCACATTGTTGGGATCACCATTGTTCCACAATGATTCCCACGACCATTTGGAGCTCAGGGTAAGGCTTGTGATTTTGGTATTTCCATCGTACACCCCCACAACAGCCGATTGTCCGTCAGGCACCGAATACCTGATCACAAGGCCATTGGCCGAGCTTGAAAGTGCAAATTCAAGGGTGGCATCCGTACTGTTCATGTCGACGCAAACCTGGTCCGATGCCTCCGATTGCAAATCAGCCTGGGCATACGATTTTGAAGTAACCAAAGCGCCATTTGACAGGGTAGCCTGATCAGCCTCATACCGCTGATAGGGCGCATCATAATACCCGCGTTGTGCGGATAACCATTGAAGGGATGAAAACAACATGATCAACAAGAAGGTAAAGAATCGCTTTTGCATACAGCTGCCCGTTTTTTAAAGTGTAAACCTACATTCATTTATAAGTTATAAATCTATGAATTTTCAACCAGATAACCTCCAGATTTAATGTATTTTTTTGTAATTTATAGATTGTCACCCTACTGTCAATGTGACGATTCAGCCTTCAGTAATTATGATCGAAGCATCCTGCCGAATGAAAAACTCTTCAATAACCCCCAGGAGTAAATGACAGCGAGACTCAGGCAAAAAAGTTATCCTTTGCCATCTTGCTTTAGTCAGACTCAGTCAAAAAGGCTATCCTTTGCCGTCTGGCTTTAGCCGACGGTTAGCTTGAAATATTTGTCCAATAGCTTTATCCACAAGTAGATGAGCAAAAGTCCTGAGCTCCTTTTTCTAATACCCGTCGGCTAAAGCCAGACGGCAAAGGATAGGCTAATCCAACTATCTTTCTTTTTTTGGGCTTACATCCACTTATTCCAAGGCTGTACCTAAGTTATACTTACTCTTTATTGATTCCGTAGTTTATCTATTTTTTACACTTAGCTTAAACTATTTTCGTGTATGCCGACATATATGAAACATGCACGAAGCATGCACGAACTATGCAGAAACTACAAATTTGGCATAGCTTAGGTATAGCCTTTGTAAAAGGAGTGCAGGTAGTTGGCATAGGGGGTGTAGCAGACAACCAGGAAAGAAGCATCAGGGAATCACTCAGTTCACTTTTTGTAAAACGGATTGATTTGTACTTGCAAATAATCGCATGCGGTAAGCGTTCATGGCAGTGAATCCCAGTTTTTTGATCAGGCGGTAGTTTACAACTGCTCCAACGGGAGCGCCAATGATGGGCACCAATTGGGCCATTTTTGCCAGGTCAATGTAATCACGGTATTCCTGCTGGAAGTTACGCCAGTCAAACTGGTGAATATCTTCGGGCAGCGCCTTGCTCTTGCGATCCCAATCGACCATTTTAAGGTAAACGTTTTTACGGTGCTCATGGCTTGAAAAGGCCAGTTCAAAAATATGCAACAGGTAGACCCTTTCCTTGTAATCGGCCACATTGAAGCCATACATGGAGGCTATGTCGAACAGCAATTTCAGTTTTAAGCCAATTAAAATGGGGAAATCTGCAAGACCCAGCAAGATGCCACCTGCGCCGGTAATTCCTCCTTCAACGGCAGCAGTGGTGCGGTAGAATTCAATTCTTTGCAGCACATTTGTTTCGCGGCTTCTCAATGATTGTCCCACGGAAGCCTTGGCGGTGGTATGGGTCGCACCGAATAGAACGCCGCGGATCATTTGCTTGATGGTGGCGGTGATGGCCTGGTGCACCTTTTCGGGAATCCAGGTATTGATTTTGGTCTGTAGTTTTTTTGACAGCCAATTGATAACACTGGGCTTGCGAAGCATTTGCTTCTGCCAGTCAGCCAATTCCAAACGCACCTGTTTTTGATATAAATCCATCAAATTAGCTGTTTTAGATAAAACTATACTATTTAACCATCCTCCAAAAATGGATTGGAATGAATGTTTAACAACTGTATCGGGAAATTGATCAAAATATGATAAGCCTTTACAAATAAAAAGTTGATCCGATCGGTGAAGCGCCTAAAGATCACTTTCAGAAGCGTGAAATTTACCATGTACAAATTATTCAAAGTCAAAGGGATGAACGAACTCTTTTAAAAGATGGTTTGAAAAACAGATGGAATAGCTTAGCTTTGGAGAACAAAAACAGATTATGAGCTTTGCGATTTTAACATCTGAACTACTGGTTGAATTTACCTTGAAAGTAAACGAATCGCCTATCAATAAACTGAATAGAATTTCAAAACTGGAATTACCTGTTGATTACTTTCAGTTCTACAAATCGGTATCCTCTGTTTATTCCTCTAAAATTGAAGGAGAAGACATTGATTTTGATAGCTTTTTCAAGCATAAATTTATGAACGTACCCTTTCAAGCGGACTATACTAGGAAAGCGGACGATTTATATGCTGCATATGATTTTATTGACTCCCACCCACTGAACCTTGAAAATATAAAAAAAGCACATTCGGTTCTAAGCTTACATCTATTACCTAAGCGTCAGCAAGGATTTATCCGCACCAACCCGATGTTTGTCATCAACAGCAAGGATCAAATTGAATATGTAGTGGCAAGTCCTGATTGTTTAAACAGGGAACTTGACAAACTATTTCAGGACATAGCCATCCTCAAATCAAGGGACTTGAATTCCTATGAAATTTTTTATTACGCTTCGTTGATTCACCTGGTATTTGTTAAAATCCATCCCTTCCAGGATGGAAACGGGCGGGCAGCCCGGCTGATGGAAAAGTGGTTTTTATTGGAGAAGCTTGGAGAAAAAGCCAATGCCGTTCAACTGGAGAAAAACTATTACCTAAAACTGAAAGATTACTATTATAACATCAGGGTATTGGGTCTTGAATACGAGGAATTGGATTATAGAAAAAGCCTTAATTTCTTATTAATGACTGTTCAATCGATCAATGATGAATAAATTTTAACTATCTTTATACCAATTGAAACCAAATATAAAACCAACCAATCAACCCATGAAAAGATTCATTGCATTACTGATTTGCATGGCTGCAATCAGCCTTAGCCAATCCTTACAAGCCTCCAAACTGGTACACGTGAAGGTGGTCGATAAAGATTACCTGCTGGTGTACTTCATCGATGGTGAAGTTACCTTTGATGAAAACGTGAACCTCCCTTCCGCCTACACCAATGACACGCCCACTTTACCTAAAAACAAAGCGGTTTGGTTTGGCGATAAACTGAACACTTCGGAGGCTGTCAATCCAATGAATTGGAGCATTGTTTCAGCCGATGACCTCCAATATGGAACACATGGATTAAGTCCATTGGCCTGTTACAGAAAATCAAAAATCAACGGAATGGCAGAACAGGCATGGGCTGGCAAAGATTACAACTATGAATGTACCATGGAACATTCCATTTATCTGAAATTGCCTCAATCACTGGTCCAGGGAAAAACTTATACCATCCAGATCAATGGTACTACCAATTCGGATGTGCTTACGCAGAAGCTTACTTTCGACATTTTCAACAACCCTACCGAAGCCATTCATGTGAACCTGGTGGGGTATGTGAGTGATGCCAGTGTCAAGGCTGCAGACTTATATCAATGGATGGGTGATGGCGGTGCCAGGGATTATTCATCCTTTGAAGGGAAAAAAGTGTCGATCTACGATGTCAAAAGTAAGAAATCAAAAGAAGTGGGGACTGTTTCACTTTGGAAAGCAAACGGGGCTGAAGCTGGCGGCTATAATCTCCTGCAGTCGAACGTGTGGAACGTAGATTTTACAGGCTTTAAAAAACCGGGAACCTATCGTTTGGTGGTGGATGGTGTAGGCTGCAGTCCTGATTTCATCCTTGGCGAAAATGCATATGCCGAGCCGTTTAAGATTTCCACCCTTGGATTCTTCTATATGCGTATTGGTCAGGATAATATGGAGATGAAGCCAGTACCAAGGCGCCCCTTATACATTCCTGGTAAATCGCCTGCAAATACAAAGGTCATCATTACCACCATGACGCCTTTTCATCCCGATTGGAAGACCTTCTCACGGGGAGATGTTTGGGATACGCCCAATGCCTGGGCGAAGTACAACAAACCGGGCAACCCTGAAAATGCCAATGTGTATGGGGGCCACGCCGATGCCATGGACTGGGACAGACACCTGGGCCATGTGTCCATCATTTATGACATGTTGCTTCCCTATCTGCTGACCGGGGGCGCCATTTCAGATGACAATTCAGGCATTGCAGAGAGTGGAAACGGAATTCCCGATATTTTGGATGAAGCAAGAAATGAAGTTGATTTCTGGCTTCGCCTGCGTGATGGGAAAGCCTATAGCCACGGAGTAACGAACCCAAACAAGGACAATGTCATGTATCAGGCGGGCAATACAGCCATTGCAGCATGGGCGAATGCAGCCAATGCAGCCATGCTGTCGGATTGTTTCCAGATTGCAGGCAATACCGATTTGATGAATCTCTACAAAGACTCCGCCGTTGTGGCTTATAATTATGCTGGTCTACTTGAGGATCAGCAACTCGATACCAAACACAACGTGGGTGATTGTTCAGTTCGTGGAAGAGACCTGAAGATGATGGCAGCGGCTTTTCTTTACAATGTCACAGGCATTACTTCGTATGAAAAAGTGGTGAAGGAGGAAAGTGTTGTGACGACGAACACTTCTGAAATCCTGAATTCCAACTGGAACCAGTTGTGGGCAACGGCGGCCTACCTGATGACCCAGCGAAAGGTAAACTATCCCGACTTGCAGGAAATGATGAAAGAATCGATCATCCATGAAGCCAAGATTCAGGAGGCAGATCAATCGCTTGTAAGGCCATCAAGAAGAGCTACTGACAACAAGACAGGCTATTGGAAGAACAACCAGAATGTTCAAAGGACCATCATAGCCCATGCCGTAAGCACCAGTAAAGGAGAAAAGGCGCTTCTAAAAAATGCCCTTGTTCTGGAAGCAGACTGGGGACTTGGAAGAAACCCGCTGAATATGATCCAGATGACAACAACCACTACCAGCCTTGGAAATAAGAGAAGCGTGGAGAATATATATGCCACGGGCCGCAACGATGGATCACCAGGCGTTCACCCTGGACTTACCCCCTATCAGAATACCGACGATTGGGGAAAAGGGGGAATGATTATGAGCCGTCCAAGCTGGATGACCGCACAATGCTACCCCGATTATAACACCCAATGGCCCAAAGCTGAAGGGTATTTCAACACCAGGTATGTGTATGCACATTCAGAGTTTACCCCTCAGCAAACCATGCGGGGAAAGATGGCCTTGTACGGATATTTATACGGGATCTCAAAATAATATTAAAAAGTAAACACATAGGCACATAGTTCACATAGAAATATTAAAACTATGTGTGCTATGTTTCTATGTGTTTAATTCTATCAATGAATATGAATGGAGAAGACTTATATTTTCAATTTGGTACTCAGGCCCACTACATTGTAATCTTTCCAATCAGCTGTTGATCTGCATTTCCAGTAACAATAGTAGAGGTCAATGCCCCAGTATTTCTTGTTGAAAAGATGCAATCCAGTGTATATTCTGATGGTTTGAAGCTTTGCCAGATCAATGCTTGAAAACAATTCATCCATCAGGTAAGGTTTGGGCCACAGGCTGGTGGAATGGACAAAGAAATCGACATTGGAAACATTGTCCAGCCCATATTGAGTGTCTGAAAACTTGTAGGTCTTAAGCATTAGGCGGTTGGCAAACTTGATCTTCATATTCCAGGGATACCAGGCATACACCCCGTAAAACAGGTAGGTCTGCCCTGGATTCCATGCCTGTGACTTGAGGTTTTCAGTTTGCCGGACACCCAATCCCAGGGAAAAGTGGTTACTTACTTTGCGGTATCCGATGAGCTCAAAATGGTAATAATCGAGCCTGCTGATCTGATTGCTGAAATGATCCTTGTTCCCAAAATAGACTTCCGTCTTCTTATCCAGTGAACAATAGGTGATACTGGCCGAATTCCAGAGGTAGGAACCATCATTGGCGAGTTGCGCAAATCCTTCATCAGACCATAAAGCAATGAAAATGACAAATAATAAGAAGGTGATTTTCTTCATTCCAGAATAGCTATCTTTGGGTATCGAATCTTATCTTTATGGTTTCATTTGGTGCAAAATTTAATTAGCGATCATTTCATACATAAACCAGTTAAAATCAATACAACCATGTCAAAATTCTTAACATTCACACTGCTTTTTGCCCTCTCCCTATCGGGAATATCGCAGGATTTAAAACATAATCAGAACCTGATTGCCAAGGGTGCAACCGTTACAAAAGTGGGTAGTGGATATACATTTACAGAAGGACCATCGGTTGCTCCCGATGGCCGTGTCTTCTTTACCGACCAGCCCAACGACAAGATTGATGTCTGGAGCGAAAAAGGCAATACGATTACAACCTTTATGCAACCCTGCGAACGATCAAATGGAACGTACTTCAACAAGAAGGGTGAACTGGTAGCCTGTGCCGATTTACACAACCGACTGGTGGCCATCAGCATGGATAAACAAATGCGGACCCTTGTAGAAAACTTCAACGGACAGCCTTTGAATGCGCCCAATGATTTATGGATTGCTCCCAATGGAGGAATCTATTTTACCGACCCCTATTATGCCCGTGACTACTGGGAAAAAGGTCGTAAGGAAGTGCAAGACAAACGGGGTGTTTACTACCTGAACCCTGAGGGAAAAGTAATCCGGGTGATTGAAGATTACAAGCAGCCCAATGGCCTGATTGGCACTCCCGATGGCAAAACATTGTATGTGAGTGATATCAACGACAGCAAGATATGGAAATACACCATCAACGCCGATGGAACATTGAGCAACAAGACCTTTTTTGCTCCTGAAGGCTCCGACGGGATGACCATCGACAACAAGGGGAATGTTTATTTGAGTAACAAATATGTCTCAGTGTTCGATAAAGGGGGTAAGAAAATTGCAGAAATAGAAGTTCCTCAGATGCCATCGAATGTTTGCTTTGGTGGTAAAAGCCGCAATGTTCTATTCATTACAGCACGCACAGCCGTCTACACCCTGAAGATGAAGGTTAAAGGAGTAAATTAATTCGTTACAACATGCACCAAACTACAAATATTCGTTTTACATTTCTGGCTTCTTTAATGGTGGGGGTTTCTCTGCTGGGCTGTACTTCACTCATACACCAAAGTGTTTCGTCAGGCAATCCGATTGTAGAGGGTTGGTATGCCGATCCTGAAGGAGTCCTCTTTGATAATACATTCTGGGTCTATCCTACCTATTCGGCCAGGTATGAAGATCAGGTCTTTCTCGATGCCTTTTCATCGGAGGATTTAACGCATTGGAAGAAACATTCCCATGTGATCGATACAGCAAGTGTCAAGTGGGCCAAAAAAGCCATGTGGGCCCCTGCCATTGTCAAAAAAGGGACAAACTACTTTTTGTTTTTCTCCGCCAACGACATACAAGCCCCCTTTCGAGAGGGATGGAATCCTGCTGTTGACAAAGAAAACCAATTGGGAGGCATCGGAATTGGTATATCCTCAAAACCTGAAGGTCCTTTTAAGGATTACCTGGGGAAACCATTGATCAAAGAGTTTTACAACAAGGCCCAGCCCATCGACCAGTTTGTGTTTCATGACAAGGATGGCAAGTATTACATCATTTATGGCGGATGGGGACACTGCAACATCGCACAGCTGAACGATGATTTTACAGCCCTTCAGCCCTATGAGGATGGCAGCATGGTCAGGGAAATTACGCCTGAAGGATATGTCGAAGGGCCATTCATGTTTATCCGTAATGGCAAGTACTACCTGATGTGGTCAGAAGGAGGCTGGACCAATGATAGTTACAAGGCTGCTTATGCCATTGCCGATTCACCCTTTGGCCCCTTTAAAAAGCTGGATACTATTTTACAATCAGACCCCTCCATTGCTACCGGTGCAGGGCATCATTCGGTGGTCAATGTACCTGGAACTGAAGATTGGTATATCTTCTATCACCGTCGTCCAATTCCCAATGAAGGCAGAGATCACCGGGTCGTGTGTGTGGATCGCATGTATTTTAATCCTGACGGAACAATTCAGCCGATTAAAATGACCAAAGAAGGAGTAGCCAAAAGAAGAAAATAGAAAATATTAAAGCAGACTTACAATGGGTTGGCCGAATATTAACGGATTTATATGCCCTTCTATTGGAATGGATTGAAAGATAAATCTATATCCATTTTAAAGTATTCCATACCTGGTTATCGAAGTTATTGCAGTTATTGCAGTTATTGCAAGCTTGCAATAACTGCAATAACTTCGATAAAGTGGGTTCGACAAGATGACTAAGACTTTACCGCAGAAACACCATCAGCATAGATATACTTACATGGAAACACAAACGACACAATCAACAATTGTCGTTTGTGTCGTCTGGTAACCGACTAATCATCAAGTTCGATCTTCTTGAATTTGGGGACCAGTGCATGCATGACCAGCCAGGCAATGATATAGGCTGAGGCACAGACCATAAACATGATCCCATAACCTACACGGATATCACCGGCAGCCTTGAAATGGTCAAAAAGCAGTCCTGCAGCTTTGGCAATCATGATACCACCTACGGCACCTGCCATACCACCAATTCCGGTGACTGAAGCAATGGCTCGTTTGGGAAACATATCAGATACTGTCGTGAAGATATTGGCCGACCATGCCTGATGGGCAGAAGCGGCAATACCGATAATGATAACTGCAAACCACATGTTGATATCGCCCATTTTCTGTGCAGAAAGAACCAGCAATGGGAACAATGCATAAATAAACATGGCCGTCTTACGGGCTTTGTTGGCATCCATCCCTCTATCCATGAACCGTTTGGGCAACCAGCCTCCAAAGATACTGCCAAAGGTGGTCATGGTATATACCAATGCAATGGGGAAACCTACCTGGGTGCCGGTCAGTCCATATTGTTCTTTCAGGAAGGCAGGCAACCAGAACAGGAAGAACCACCAAATGGGATCTGTCAATAATTTACCCAAAAAGAAAGCCCATGTTTGGCGGAAGGTGAGCAATTTAAACCAACTGATTTTTTTAAGCTCAGAGCCATCGGCAGCAACGGTTTCTTCCTTGTCACTTAAAATATAATCGTATTCACTTTGTTTCAGCTGGCCTTTTGCCAATTTATTTTCAGGGGTATCATACATGATTTGCCAGAAGAACAACCAGATTAAACCAATGGCACCGGTAATAATAAAAGCCATCTGCCAGCCCAGGGTAATGGCAATCAAGGGTACCACCATCGGAGCAATGATAGCCCCTACATTGGTTCCTGAATTAAAAATACCAGTAGCCAGGGCACGTTCTTTCTTGGGGAACCACTCAGCGGTTGTCTTAATGGCCGCAGGAAAGTTCCCAGCTTCAGGAACACCCAGTGCGGCACGTGCAACTCCGAATCCAAAAGGGGTTCTTGCAAAGGCATGGCCTATGGCAGCCAGACTCCATCCAAACAAGGACAAGGCATAGCCTATTTTTGTACCAAATCGGTCAATGATTCGCCCCACTAAAAGCATACCAATGGCATAGGCTAACTGGAAGGCGATCACGATGTTGGCATAAATGGATTCATAATGGGCAGGATCATCCCCAAAGAGGCCGTCAGCCTCCAGGTAAGGCTTTAATAAACTGATCACCTGCCGGTCCAAATAGTTGATTGTTGTTGCAAAGAATACCAAGGCACATATCGTCCACCGATAACTTCCAATCTTTTCGAGTTCCTTCATTCGTTACAATTTGTAGGTTAGTATTGTTAGTTTATGTTTTTAGGTTTTGTATGATGGCAAGGGCATCGCTGCATTTTTGAGTGATGGCCTCATAATTGCCCGATTCAATCACCTCTTTGGGAAACAACTGAGAACCCATGCCCACACAATGAACACCGGCTTTAAACCAGCCCTTCAGGTTCGCTTCATCAGGTGAAACACCCCCTGTGGGCATGATACTGGCCCATGGCATCGGTCCTCTGACACCGGACACAAAATCAGGGCCTCCTACTGATGATCCCGGGAATACCTTGACCACTTCGGCACCCAATTCGTGGGCTCTGTTGATTTCGGTTACCGAACCACAGCCCGGGCTCCATGCAATCTTCCTGCGGTTACAGAAGCGCGCAGTCTCTTCATCGATCAGTGGAGAAACAATGAAGTTGGAACCCAGCTGAATATACAAGGCAGCCGTTGCACTGTCGATTACAGACCCCACACCCATGATCATCTCCGGGGTTTCAATGGCTGCCCATTTGGACAATTCACCAAATACTTCATGGGCAAAATCGCCTCTGTTGGTAAACTCAAATACACGTACACCACCTTCATAACAAGCTTTTACAACTTGTTTACAGACCTCTGTATCTTTGTGATAAAAGACAGGCACCATGCCAGTCTCTTTCATCTTCAGCACTACTTCTATTCTTGTAAAACGTGCCATCGCAGTTAGTTTAAAGTTTTAAGTTTCAGGTTCAAAGTTCCAGGTTCCGGGTTTGCGAATAGTAAATTGTAAATAGTAAAATAGTAAATCCTTTCATCTTGCTACCCTCCCTGAAGCATCGCCACCCATCAGCTTTTCAACTTCATCAACGGTAACCTGGTTGTAATCGCCATAGATGGTATGTTTCAGGCACGATGCAGCAACGGCAAAATCCAAAGCTTTCTGATCATTGTCCTTGTAAGTCAACAAGCCGTAAATCAAGCCCCCCATGAACGAATCGCCTCCACCCACCCGATCAACAATGTCGGTAATCTGGTAGGTAGGCGCTTCAAACAATTGATTGCCATCCCAAAGTACGCCCGACCAGCTGTTGTGATTGGCATTGACCGATCCCCGAAGAGTTGTAATCACCTTTCTGCATCGCGGGAAACGGGACATGATTTGTTTGGAGACTGATTCATAGGCAGCCGCCTCAACATGACCACCTGTGATGTCAAGGCCTTCTGGCTGGATATCCAGCACTTTCTCGGCATCTTCCTCATTGCCAAGTATCACATCGGTTCCCGCGATAAGGGCAGGCATTACCTCACTGGCTTTCTTGCCATAGTTCCAAAGGTTTTTGCGGTAGTTCAAATCACAGGATACCGTGATCCCCTTTTCATTGGCCTTCTGGATGGCTTCCAGGCAAACATCAGCAGCTCCCTGCGAGATGGCTGGCGTAATTCCTGTCCAGTGAAACCAGCTGACCCCTTCAAAGACCTTATCCCAGTCGATCATCCCTGATTTGATTTCAGAAATGGATGAATGGGCCCGATCGTAGATCACCTTGCTGCCACGGCTGACGGCTCCTGTTTCAAGGAAGTAAATCCCCAAACGTTCCCCACCATACACAATTTGGTCGACTCCTACCCCATATTTGCGCAGATCCATCACGCAGGATTGTGCGATGTCATTTTTAGGCATACGGGTAACAAAATCAACTGGAATCCCAAAATTGGCCAATGAAACAGCTACGTTGGCTTCACCTCCACCAAAGGTAGCTGTCAATTGATTGGTTTGACTGAAACGCAAATAACCTGGAGTTGCCAATCGCAACATGATCTCACCAAATGTAATTACCTTCATAATTCTTAAATATTAAACACATAGACACATAGAAAAAAAAAAAATTAAACTATGTTTTCTATGTGTCTATGTGTTTATTTTTTATTTTCAATAATTGTGCAATCGATCGTAAATATAATATTATTCTACTTAAGTTTAATTCTATATGCGGTTGACATTTAGAAATTGAAATAGTTCTTTGCATTGTTAAAGCTAATGTTTTCTACCATTTTGCCAAGCAATTCCATGTCGTTGGGAATTTCACCATTCTCCACATCATTGCCCAACAGGTTGCAGAGGATGCGGCGAAAGTATTCGTGACGGGTATAGGATAGAAAGCTTCTCGAATCGGTCAGCATCCCCACAAAACGGCTCAGCAGACCAAGATTGGATAACACATTCAACTGTTTTTCAATGCCGTCCTTCTGATCCAGGAACCACCATCCCGAGCCATATTGTATTTTTCCCGGAATGCTTCTATCCTGGAAATTACCAATCATGGTGGCATATACTTCGTTATCGCGCGGATTCAGGTTGTACAAAATGGTTTTACACAATTTAAATTCACTATCCAGCCGATCCAACAACTTCGATAGGGGTTCTGCAATGGGTTTGTCACCGATGGAATCGAAGCCTGTATCAGCACCTACCAGGTTGAATTGACGGGTATTG
>DASXUZ010000077.1:0-18368 GCA_036504555.1 Prolixibacteraceae bacterium
AGATTTCTCTATCGGATGGGCCAATCTGGGAACCCGGTTTACACCCGTTAACAATGAGCTAAATTATTCAAATTACGATATTCTATCACCTGGGTTTGAACTGCAACTTAGTTATCATTACCACAATAACTGGGTGATAACTACAGGGGCAAATTATCAAACACTTTTTTTTAGATCACCCTATCCAAGACATTCATATGATTCGCCGCCATTTGTTGCTACCTTATCAAACAAAGATATTTCTATCCCAATACTGATAAAGTATAACTTCTTAAAAACAGGGTCCTCAACTCGTGTTGGGATTACAACAGGTATTTACTTTGCATTCCCGGTTTATCGTCAGGAAACCTTCTATTCAAAAGGAAACCCTTTGCCTGACGATGATCAAGCTTATATTTCTGATTATCTCCCATATAAATATAGTTTTATCTACTTAGGCTGCGGAATAAATAAAACAATAAGTCCCAGATTCGAAATTTATGCAGAACCTTTTGCCTGCCATATCCTAAAAGAGGTACGAGATGGTAGCATGGCAACCCAGAAATATCGAAGCAATTTTTGGTATGGAATTAAATTAGGTATTAACTATTCATTTAAATCCAGAAAAAATGAAAAAAAATAAAACTATAATGAAACTGCTAACTTGCGAACATCCCTTACACGGCATTACCTAACTCTAAAATACTTTAAATACTCTAGCTCACTCTAAATACTCTAGCTCACTTTTCCTTCTTTGTAATGACCGTTTCAAAGATCTTTTGTTCATCCACCGTAATGATACGTGCAGGGAATCGTCGGATCAGGGGGTAATCATGGGTTGCAATCACCACGGTCTTGCCCTGCTCGTTCAGGTCTTTTAGAATTTGTATCAGGTCAATCGAGGTTTGGGGGTCCAGGTTCCCGGTAGGTTCATCGGCAAGGATAATCTCCGGGTTGTTGAGCAACGCCCTTGCAATGACCACCCTTTGCTGCTCTCCGCCCGAGAGTTGATGGGGCATGGACTTTATTTTGTGGTACATGTTCACTTTTTCAAGTACAGCCGATACACGCTCGGCAATTTCCTTTTCGTCTTTCCAATCGGTGGCTTTCAGCACAAAGACAAGATTGTCGTAAACATTACGGTCGTTGAGCAACCTGAAATCCTGAAACACAACCCCTAATTTACGTCTTAGGAAGGGAATGTCGCGGTGTTTCAGATCTGCCAGGTTGAACCCGGCTACTTTTCCTTCTCCCCTGGTCAATGGTAATTCAGCGTTGAGGGTTTTGATCAGGCTGGTTTTCCCGCTACCTACTTTCCCGATCAGGTAAACAAATTCGCCGGTTTTTATTTCCAGTGAAATGTCCGACAGTACCATGTGGTCGCGTTGAACGATATCGGCGTTAATGAGTTCTATGATGTTTTCTTCTGACATGGGAATTCGAATTGGTAACTATGCAAAGCTAATTTATTTTCCTTCCTTTTCAAAAATGGGAAAACTTTTAATTGTTGAATAAAAGCCTTGAAAGTGCTGATATTTATAGGAAATATTGATTTATTTGACGATCTTTAAGGATTATAAAATATACGAATTGCGCGAATTCAAACAGATTATATGGATTGCTTCTCATTTGATAAGCAAATTGGAACGCGGATTTAATCGGGTAAATCATGTTCAATCCGCGTTCCATTACTTTTGATGGTTAAATTTTTTTAGATGTATTTATCCATCTAAATAATAATTAATCCTTATTTTCAGTTTTGCATTTAGAAATGGTACAATTTATGTCATCTCTTCAGTATTGAATTTTAATTTTGATGTTCAATTTGATTTATAAATATCCTAATATACGATGAAGGCTAACCGGTTTATATTTATCCTGCTTTGGGTGGCACTGTTGCCAACCCTGCTCCATGCACAACAAACGGTCTATTATCAATCGATTGGCCAGGATATACAGCAGGCCAAAGAGCTGTACCTGGCCCATAATTACATCTCGGCTATCCAACAATTCGATCAGATTGCCGCCCAGGCAGACGCAAATTCGGAAGTTAGGGCCGAAGCCATGTATTACAAGGCCTTGTGTGGTTTAAAACTGGACAACGGGAACGCCGAAGTGCAGATCAATGAGTTCATGACCCAGTTTCCCGAAAGCTCATTCCGCAACAGGGCGCTGTTTGAATTGGCCGTTTACCAGTTTGACAAGAAAAAGTATGGTCCCGCCCTGAAGACCCTCGAAGGCTTTGACCGGTCAAAGCTGAGTAACGATGAATTGGCCCATTTCTATTACCTGAGAGGATATTCATATTTTGAGCAGGAGAAAATGGATGCCGCAGAGGCCGATTTTAAACAGATCAAAGGTGGAAATTCACTGTATGCTGCCCCTGCACAGTACTATTATGGCCATATTCATTACCTGAAGGATGATTTTGAAACGGCGCTTGAAGAGTTTACCAAGCTGAAGGCCAACCCCGTATTTGCAAAAGTAATCCCTTTCTATATCAGCCAGATTTATTACAAGCAGGGCAAATACAAGGAGGTGGTTGCCTATACCGCTCCGCTGATCAACACCGTTTCCTCGGATCAGCAATCTGAAATGTCACGCATATTGGGTGATTCGTATTTTCACCTGGGACAGTTCAAAGAGGCCATCCAGTTTCTGGAGTTCTATCTTTCGGATAAGAACAACCGGGGCCGCCAGGAGAATTACATGCTGGGTTATTGCTATTACCTGAACAGCGATGAGGCCAAGGCGATTAAATACCTCGAAATCGCATCGAAAGGCAAAGACGAGCTGGCTCAGAATGCCTATTACCACCTGGCCGATTGTTATGTGGTTACCAATGATAAAAACAAGGCCAGGCAAGCTTTTGAAGCAGCTTCAGAATTCGATTTTGATGCCAAGATCAAGGAAGATGCATTGTTCAATTATGCCAAAATCACTTATGAATTGTCCTACTCTCCTTTTAACGAAACGATCAAGGCTTTCGATAAATACATATCCCTGTATCCAAACGCTGAACGCAACGATGTGGCTTACGATTACCTGGTGAAGGTCTATATGAGCACCAGCAATTACCGCGATGCCATGACTTCCATCGAGAATATCAAAGTTAAAAGTCCTTCGGTAAAAAAGGCATACCAGCGTGTGGCTTATTACAGAGCCCTGGAAAGCTTTAATAACCTCAATTATTCAGAGGCCATTGAGAACTTTGACAAATCACTGGAAGCGGGAGATTTTGACAGGAGCTACCGTCCATTGTCACTTTATTGGAAAGCCGAAGCATACTACCGGCTGCATGATTTCAACCAGGCAGTTGCAGGATACAATCAGTTTCTAAAAACAACGGGGGCATCCTCCCTTCCTGAATATGCACTGGCACATTATAACCTTGCCTATGCCTACTTTCAATTGAAGGATTATTCCAATGCATCGGATTATTTCAGAAAATACCTGAGCCTGGGGGCCGATTCCAGGAGCGATAAAGTGGCCGATGCTTACAACCGCTTGGGCGACTGTTCATTCCTGAACCGTGATTACGCAGGGGCTATTGCCAATTATGACCGCTCGGTCAAGATGAATCTGTACGATACTGATTATGCCTTGTTTCAGAAGGCTTTTTGCTTTGGTTTGCAACGTGACTACCAGCAAAAAATCACCACCCTTCAATCCCTGATTCAGACTTACCCGAAATCCTCCTATCAGGATGATGCCTTGTACGAACTGGGACGAACCTATGAGCGAACCAATCAGCCACAGGTTTCCATTGGGTATTACAAGGACCTGATCAGCAAATTCCCCCAGAGCAGTTATCTGAACAAGACACTGGTTCAGCTTGGCCTGGCCTATTACAACACCAACGATTACAAGACTTCGATCAGTTACTACAAACAGGTGATCGACCGTTCGCCCAATAGCCCTGAGACCCAGGCCGCCCTGATTGGAATCAAAAACGACTATGTGGAAATGAATGATGTGGATGCCTACTTTGCCTACACGGGCAAATTGGGTTCCAAGGTTCAGGTTTCGGTCAATGAGCAGGATTCGCTGACCTACCAGGCAGCTGAAAAATTATACATGGCCCGCGATCAGAAAGCCCGCCAGCAACTCGAACGCTACCTGAGTCAATTCCCCAATGGAAGTTTTGCACTTAACTCACACTTTTACCTCGCTGAATTACTATACAATGATGGAGAAGCTGACAAGGCATTGCCGAATTATGAATATGTCATCACCCAACCCGATAATTTCTTCACTGAAACCGCCTTGTCAAAAGCAGGAGGCCTGTATTACAATGCAGGGAATTACTCCCAGGCGCTAAACAGTTTTGAGCGTGCAGCTAAAATAGCAGGAGCGGGAAACAATTCACTCAATGCCCGCACCGGGATCATGCGTTGCCAATATAAGCTGGGCAATTTCCAGGGCTGTATTGATGCTGCCCAACTGGTGTTGGCCTCGGAAAAGGTGTCTGATATCCTGAAACGGGAAACCAACTATCTGCTGGCATCGTCCTATTACAAAACCGGAAACAAGGACAAGGCATTCCCTATTTTAAGCAAACTGTCAATTGACACCAATTCGGCCGAAGGCGCTGAATCAAAATTCCTGGTGGCCGATATTCTATTTGAAAGACAGCGGTTAAAGGAAGCAGAGGCTGAGATCATGGATTTTATCGATAAAAATTCCCCACATCAGTTCTGGCTGGCCAAAAGCTTCCTGTTGTTGTCGGATATTTATTTGAAAAAGGGAGATGAATTTCAGGCAAAACATACCCTTAAAAGTATCCAGGAAAATTACCCCGAACAAAATGATGGGATCATGGATACAACCCGGCAAAAGCTCCAGTTGATTGAAGCCAATGAGGCCATCCAGACAAAAAACCAAAGCAAGCCGCTTGAAATAAATATCAAAGGCACTAAATAAGCGAATCAAAGTATCCTGAAATAAAACGACTCATCTCATGAAGATAATGAACAGATACAGAACAACGATCCTGGTGGCTTCCCTGATTTTGGGATCATTGAATGGAATGGCCCAAAAAGATACCGTGAAATTGAAACAGGAGGTGGAAGTATCGAAGAATTTCCAGCCCAGTATATTGGACGTTGACAAGATCAATGATATTCCTAAAATCAAGGCCGAACAAACCGAGCCTCCCACATTCGATTATTCAATTTTCAGCAAGCCTGTTTATGGAACCTTTGACCTGACTCCGGTTGCTGCAGCCAAAATGGTAGGAGAACCGAAACCTGAATTGGAAAATGGACTGTTAAAGCTTGGTATTGGCAATTATGTGAGCACTTATGGCGAACTGTTTTATAACGTACAGCCCGATAAAAATTCAAACTTCGGGATGCATTTCATGCACCTTTCTTCAGCCGATAAAATCAAACTGTTGAACGACGATCGGGTGAAAGCTCCGCAATCGGATAATGCGGCCGAACTATATGGCCAAAAGTTCTTCAAAAGGTCCACCTTGTCAGGCAGTTTAGCCTTCAAGCGCAAAGCATTTAATTATTACGGATACACCGGTGGTCTGCTGTCGGATATGGAAAAAGATCAGATCATTCCTTATTTTGGGGATAAACAGAATTTCTCTCAAGGGACTGTCGATCTGAGCTTGAAGAGTGGCAAAACCTATGCTTCGAATATCAATTATGATTTGGGATTCAATTACCATTACTTGGTGAGCAAAACAGATCAGAAAGAACATCAGACTGTATTTTCAGCCGACCTGAGTAAGAAATTCAACCAGACCATTGGCCTGCTCAATACTTCGATTACCTACTACAGAGCAGAGGGTATACTAAACCGTTTTTCCAATCTGGCAGGACCGAAACAACAAACACTCTTTAGGTTGAATCCTTCGGTCATGTGGATGACTGAAAATGCAAAATTGCAACTGGGGATCAATGCTACCATGTTTTTTGATCAGGATGTGGATGCTCAGCTATTTTTTTATCCCAAGCTGAAAGCAGAATGGTCACCTGTGAAGAACATCCTCACTTTATTTGCAGACGTTGATGGATACCTGCAGCACAATACCTATTCAGCCATTGCCATGGAAAACCCCTATGCCAATCCTGGTCATGATGTTGCCAATGCCAAATATTCCTATATCATATCGGGAGGGTTAAAAGGGAAAATAACCTCTAAAACAAATTATGTAACGTCCGCCTCCTACTCATTGGTTAAGAATCAGCATTTTTATTACAATCAAAGTAATAACTATTATAATCCTGCTGCGGCTTCCAGAATGCTGGACAATACTTTCAGTGTGATGTATGATGATGTAAATGTGTTGAAATTATCGGCAGAAGTGCTGCATTCTGTTTCTGATAACTTCTCGCTTCGCTTAGCAGGGAATTACTATTCATACGATCTGAAAACCCTTGACAAGCCTTGGCAGATGCCTAATTCAGATCTTGTATTCTCAGGAATCTATAAGGCGACCGATCAATTGACATTTAATACCGATATTTATTTCATTGGAAGCCGCACTGCCCTTGTGGGTGAACCTGAAACTTCATCAGTTCCATCGCGGCAAGTGGCCATGGACCCAATCATCGATCTGAATGTGGGGGCCAGTTACCAGTTTTCAGAGAAACTGAATTTCTTTTTTAAACTCAATAATTTTGGATTCCAGAAGTATGAACAATGGCTGGGATATACCAATAAGGGGATCAACGGGCTTGCGGGTTTGAGTTATTCCTTCTAAAGAGAAATCTAGGGTTCATGCGATTTTTTATTCCGTTTTATTTGAATGGAACACGCGTTTAATAAACTGCAAATCAGTACTTATTAAGTTCATAAAATGTTAAAAAGTTTAACGTTTCTTAAGGCGATACCGCTGTCGGCTGTAACTACATTTTTAGTATATTTGTGACCTGTTTTGTGAATGGAATTTTATGATGAAGAATTTACAAAAAATCACCGTAGTGGTTTTATCAGCCCATCAGGAAATTTTTGAATCTGCAGGAAAAGTAATTGTTTTCTGTAACTGGTCTTAGCCCTTTTAGCAGGGTAAAGGTACAATGGTTACGGGATAATTTAAATATTTTGATCGATGAGAGAAATTGAAGAAACCCAGAATTGGGGAATACAGAATGACAATGGAGGGTATGATGCCGACAGTATTCAGGTACTCGAAGGTTTGGAAGCTGTGCGTAAACGGCCTGCCATGTACATCGGTGATGTCAATGAAAAAGGTTTGCATCATTTGGTCTATGAGGTTGTTGACAATTCCATTGATGAGGCCCTGGCAGGATATTGCAAAAACATTGATGTCTTTATCAACGAAGACAACTCGATCACCGTCATTGATGATGGTCGTGGTATTCCAACAGAGTTACATACCAAGGAAAATAAGTCCGCCCTGGAAGTGGTCATGACCATGTTGCATGCCGGTGGAAAATTTGACAAGGGAAGCTACAAGGTTTCCGGAGGTTTGCATGGGGTAGGGGTTTCCTGCGTCAATGCACTCTCTATATTGTTAACGGTTCAAGTCCATCGCGATGGTAAGATCTGGCAGCAGGAATACAGTAAGGGCAAACCACTCTACGATGTGAAAGTAGTGGGAGAAACGGATCGTACCGGTACAACAACCACATTTAAACCCGATGATTCGATCTTCCTGGTTACTGATTACAAGTTCGAAATTATCTCTGCCCGTTTACGCGAACTTGCATTCCTGAATGCAGGCTTGCAATTGAATATTACCGATAAAAGGGTCAAACTTGACACTGGCGAGTTCAAATCAGAAGGATTTTTCTCCAGAGAAGGATTAAAAGAATTTGTTGAATACCTCGATAGTGCACGTGAACGCCTGATTGACGAAACCATTCATATCACCTCTGAAAAGGCAGGTGTGCCGGTGGAAATTGCACTACATTACAATACCTCGTTTACTGAAAATATTCATTCTTACGTCAATAATATCAATACCATTGAAGGTGGTACCCATCTTACCGGGTTCCGTCGTGGTTTGACCCGCACACTGAAAGGGTATGCTGAAACCAGTGGCATGCTTGCCAAGATGAAGTTTGAGATCAGTGGCGATGATTTCCGTGAAGGACTGACGGCTGTGGTATCGGTAAAAGTGGCCGAACCTCAATTTGAAGGACAGACCAAGACTAAATTAGGAAACTCTGACATCAGCTTGCCCGTCGATCAGGCGGTGAGCGAAATGTTGACCAATTACCTGGAAGAAAATCCACGATCAGCGCGTGCCATTGTCAACAAGGTCATTCTTGCCGCACAGGCCCGTCATGCAGCCCGTAAGGCAAGGGAACTGGTTCAAAGGAAGAATGTGCTCTCGGGAGCAGGGCTTCCAGGAAAACTATCCGATTGTTCTGAAAAGGATGCTGCTCAATGTGAAATTTTCCTTGTCGAGGGAGATTCTGCAGGTGGTACCGCCAAGCAAGGCCGTGACCGCCGCTTTCAGGCCATCCTTCCACTCAGGGGTAAGATCCTGAACGTTGAAAAGGCCATGGTTCACCGGGTATACGACAATGAAGAAATCAGGAATATATATACGGCTCTTGGCATTACCATCGGGACGGATGAGGATTCAAAAGCTCTGAACCTCGATAAGCTGAGATATCACAAGGTAGTGATCATGACCGATGCCGACGTCGACGGTAGTCATATCGCGACCTTAATCATGACTTTCTTCTTCCGCTTTATGCAGGAACTCATTCAGCGTGGACATGTTTATATTGCCACTCCTCCGCTTTACCTGGTCAAAAAAGGAAAACGGGAAGAGTATTGCTGGACCGAACAACAGCGCCTTCGCCTGATCGAAGAATGGGGAGAAGGAAAAGAATCAGGCATCCATGTTCAACGTTACAAAGGTCTTGGTGAAATGAACGCCGAGCAATTGTGGACAACTACCATGAATCCTGAGTTACGCACTTTACGCCAGGTAACTATTGAAAACGCTGCGGAAACTGACCATATATTCAGTATGCTGATGGGTGACGAAGTTCCGCCACGCCGCCAGTTCATTGAAGATCATGCAGTATATGCAAATATTGATGTATAAAAATTAAAAAAATCCCGGTCTAAACCGGGATTTTTTATTCCAGATTGTTTTTACCTTTACAAGTAAAATAAACATACAGACCCAAATTGTAAATAGTAAATTGTTTAAATAGTAAATATTAACAAGATGAATATTTGTGTTTTTTCTTCTTCCAGCAATGCTATCTCAGATCTGTATGTGAGCGAAGCCCTTGATTTGGCCAGATTGATTGGTCAGTCAAAATTCTGTTTAATCAACGGAGGATCAAACGTAGGCTTGATGGACATCGTTACCCGCGAAGCAGGCATCCATGGTGCAAAAACCATTGGGATCATTCCCGCCAAATTACGTGACTTTAACCTGGCATCCATTCATGCTCACCAGATCATTGTTTCAGAGGATATGATGGACCGAAAGGCAAAAATGAGGGAATTGTCTGATTCATTTATTGCACTGGCCGGAGGATTCGGTACATTGGAAGAAATACTGGAAGTCATTACCTTGAAACAATTGGGATACCATCACAAAGCAGTGGTCTTTATCAACACCAACGGTTTTTATGATGACCTGTTCCGCCAGTTTGAAAAATCGTATGACGAAAAGTTTGCCAAGGAAAACTACCGAAAATTGTACTTCATTGCTGAAAATGCCTCCGATGCAATGGATTATTTGATGAATTATCAGCCCGAGGAAAGCGAAAATAAATGGTTTGAAGTCCCAAATCGTCCTGCTTAATAGGTGCTTTGTAAATAAATTGATTGAATGAAATTCACTACATCTGTCAATCTGGCACATGATTCATTGGTTGGTTTCATTCATCCGATTACTGCCCTGCCGATGGAACTCAATTTTGAGCCATTCAAGCCTTTTCAATGGGCCATTCAAATTTCAAACACCAATCCCCCTTCAAAGTCACTTTCCGCGTTTAAATCACTTGCAGGACATTTAAACCATTCAATACCGTCATTGCATATATATTTGTAAAGTCATCTATGCAAATGAATGGTAATAAATGCAAAAACCGACGCTGCAAAGGTTTTTAATTTAACAATTGTTCCCTTCGGGTTAATCAATCGGGCCATGAAATCTTTTAAAAACAGATTATCTTTATTGAGAATATACGGGTAAATCGAATCAGCGGGAATACTTATATAACTGAACGAGTATAGTTTGCGTATAAACTTCATTGAAATATGACAAAATGAAACAATCGTTCATCGATTGAATGGATTTTATGCCATTTTTTCGTTTAATAAATAAATTTTGTATCACTATTGACTTTTGGTCTATAACTTGATAGGTTGTCAATGTTTAAAGGTGTAGTTAAAATCTGTTAAACAAAGGAAATGAATAAAAAATGCTGAAACACTAATGATTGTAATGCGTTATCTTTAAACTGGTATTAAAGGCAAAAAATTCTAACAACAAAAAATGAAGAACATGAATACTTTAAAAAGAGGATCATTTACCTTGTTGGTGGCATTGATTGGCGGTTTGATCGCTTTGTGGACCTATACACGTTATTTTGATGATCCGAAAATTGTGACCGTACAGCAGGAGCAGTCGATGAAATATGCTAATTTGCCAGCACCCACTTCGGGTGAATTGCCCGATTTAACCTATGCCGCGGCAAGCTCAGTCCATGGCGTGGTGCATATTACCGTCACACAAAAGGGAGGACAGTATGGTTCGAATAATATTTTCGATTGGTTTTTTGGTGATGGCACCCATCAATCAGAACAAGCGCCCATCCGACAGGGGGTTGGTTCGGGAGTAATTATTACCCCTGATGGTTTAATTGTTACCAACAACCATGTGGTGGAGGATGCCGATGACATTACCGTCGTACTGAATGACAAACGGGAATTCAAGGCCAAACTGATGGGTACTGATCCTTCTACCGACCTTGCCCTGATAAAAATAAGTGCCACTGAACTTCCGATAGTCAAATTTGGGAATTCTGACAATCTTAAACTTGGAGAATGGGTGCTGGCAGTGGGCAATCCATTTAATCTGACATCAACGGTGACTGCAGGAATTGTCAGTGCAAAAAGCAGGGACATTGGAATCAATACCGATCAGATGAGAATCGAATCATTTATTCAGACCGATGCAGCCGTCAATCCAGGAAACAGTGGGGGAGCCCTGGTAAATATACAGGGCGAGCTCGTAGGAATCAATACCGCCATTGCCTCACAAACGGGCACTTACAGCGGATACTCATTTGCGATTCCTTCCAACATTGTGCAAAAAGTGGTGGGTGACTTAAAAGAATACGGTGATGTACAACGCGCATTGCTCAATGTGAACATTGGGGATGTCAATGCAGAGCTTGCAAAAAAATATAATTTGGATAAAATTGAAGGTGTTTTTGTAGGCACCGTTAATCCCGGAGGGGCGGCAGAATTTGCTGGAATAAAAGATAATGACGTCATTATCAGTGTCGATGGAGTGGCTGTGAATTCCGCCTCTCAGCTCCAGGAGCAGATTAGCAAGCACCGGCCGGGCGATAAAGTGATGGTGATGATAAAAAGAGACAATAAAATGAAACCATTTAACGTAACGCTTCGTAACAAGAACGGTGATATGAAAATTGTGAAAGGTGATAGTGAAAATCCCGAAGATATTTTTGGTGCGAAATTTGTTGCGATTTCAGACCGCGATAAGGAAGAATTAGGAATTCGTTATGGTATCAAAATCACCGACCTTGGAAGTGGTAAATTCAAGGATGCGGGAATAAAAAAGGGTTTTATTATTACTGAGGTGAACAAGAATGCCATATCTGAAGTTAACGATTTATCACAAATAATTAAAAACTCACGAGGCGGAATATTAGTAGAAGGAATTTATCCAGATGGAGAGGGAGCTTACTATGTTTTGGGACTAAATTCCAAATAATACAAGGCCCTGGTTATATAATTGCAAACATTAACCTTTAAAAAAAACTCCATTTGAATTATTGACCTCAAAAGCATATATTTGCACGCTATTTTTTTGAAGGGTATATGAGACAATTAAAGATTACAAAATCGATTACCAACAGGGAAAGCGCTTCTTTAGACAAGTATTTACAAGAAATTGGAAAAGAAGAACTTATTACTGTTGAAGAAGAAGTGGAGTTGGCGCAGCGGATTAAAAAAGGTGATCAGGCAGCATTGGAAAAATTGACCAGGGCCAATTTGCGTTTCGTAGTTTCGGTGGCTAAACAGTATCAGAACCAGGGTTTAAGTCTACCCGACCTTATCAATGAAGGAAATCTGGGATTGATTAAAGCGGCCGAAAAGTTTGACGAAACCAGGGGGTTCAAGTTTATTTCCTATGCCGTTTGGTGGATTCGTCAATCCATCCTGCAGGCTTTGGCTGAGCAATCGCGAATTGTTCGTCTGCCATTGAACCAGGTGGGTTCCTTGAATAAGATTAACAAGGCATTTTCGAAATTTGAACAGGAGCACGAACGCAAACCATCACCCGAAGAGCTTGCCGAATCACTGGAGCTGCCCGCCGAAAAGGTGGCAGATACCCTTCGTGTTTCAGGCCGACATATTTCTGTCGATGCCCCATTCGTGGAAGGGGAAGACAATAGTCTTCTCGATGTGTTGATCAACAACGACTCCCCAAATGCCGACCGTGCTTTGATGATGGAATCATTGGCCAAGGAAATTGAACGTGCTTTGGCTACCCTGACCGAACGGGAAAGTGACATCATCCGAATGTTCTTTGGAATTGGCTGTCAGGAAATGACACTCGAGGAAATCGGAGAACGTTTTGGACTGACCCGTGAACGTGTCCGTCAGATTAAAGAAAAGGCCATTCGTCGATTACGTCACACTTCAAGAAGTAAATTACTGAAAACATACTTGGGATAACGCCCATAAAAAGACCGCTCGAAAGGCGGTCTTTTTGTTTCTATACCCCGACGGGGGCCAAGTGCCTCGAACTTTCCGGCTTGCTCCTTCTAAATTGAATCCCTGTTATTTACTTTTCAACTCCCATCTTCAGACTGGGTTGAATGCTATTTTCTTTTTGCCTGGTATTTACCTTGTGCATAGTTCGTGCATAGTTCGTGCATGTTTCGTGTATGTAAACATGTACAATATAAGTATAAAACAAGCGAAAACAATGTTTCAGGTAACTACCAGGTAGCTACCATGCAGGAATCGGCACAGGATAAATAGGAAGGAAAATAAAAGGAGAATTTAAAAGGTAGGCTTGCTTGCAGGGGGCACAATCGGATTTGCCTGGCATCGGTAGCTGCAAACTGCCAATGCCAGGTTTTTTATAATCCGATCTTCAGGCCCTGACAAGGTAAAGTTATCCTATCAGGTATTGAATCATTGAATTTAATTTCGAAGTTTGATGATTTCACTGCCAGCCAAAAGAAAGGCGCCGGTGCCATATACTTCCCAACTGTCAGCAGAGAAATTCTTTTTTGGATCGGCACCAATGGGTTGGCACCAGCCCACATGGCCGTCGGCTTGTAGAAGGGTATTCATTCCTTTCCAGGCCTTTTGAACGATTGGAAGGTATTGGTCTTTATTCAATAGCCCATTGTTGATGCCCCATGCAAGTGCAAAGGTATAGAACCCTGAACCACTGGCTTCTCCTCCCGGATAGGAGGCTGGATCGAGCAGACTGGCTCTCCACAATCCATCTTCCTGTTGAAGGGAGGCTATTTTTTCAGCCATTTCCTTGTATATTTTTACATAAAATGCACGTTCTGGATAATCCTTCGGAAGTTCCTTTAAAACCAAGGCCAATCCGCCCATGACCCAACCGTTTCCCCTGGACCAGAAAATTTTCCTGCCATTGGCTTCATGGCGATCGGATGGTTCATTTTTGATCACATAGCCCAAATCTCTTGCAAACAGATGCTCATCTTTGTCATACAGCATGTTATAGCATTCATGAAACAATTCATCGCTTTTTTCCATGTACCTCTTGTCGCCGGTAGTCATTGAAAGTTTAACCATTGCAGGTGGGGCCATAAACAAGGCATCGCACCACCACCAGGTAATCTGCTCAATTCCTTTGACAGGGTAGGGGGTCGTCAAAAACTTTTCCATGTTGTCTTTAAAGGGCTGGATCATGGCTGGATCTTTTTTGATACGATACACATCCACATAAGTTTGGCAAATGGCAATATCATCGGCATGTTGAAGTCTTGGTCCTGGCTTCCACTGGTTGGCTTGACCCATTTTAATCATCGCTTCGAGCAGTTTTTTGTTGCCTGTCGTTTGATAAGCGGCTGATATCCCTGCATAAAAGGCCCCGTTGGTCCAGTCCCACAAGTCATGTTTGGGCTGGTCTAACTGCCACAGGGCAGCAGTCATCATGGCCTTTTTAATCTCTTTGGGCTTAAACTCCTTGCCCTGGTTGTTTTTAGCAGACACATTCACGCCAACCAGCATGATTACAAGGAGAAATGAAAGAATTCGTCTCATAATTAGTTGAATTGATATTAGGTTGCAATCGATTGTACAAACATACATATTCCTTTTAAATTTAAAATCAAATTGGGAATGTCATACACGCAAATTGGAGCATGAAATGCAACTAAATCTGAAATTGTTCATAATCTCAAAGGTGGCAGGAACAGAATTTTTAATATTAATAAAACGTAAATTCTATAAAACTGTAAATCTGATACTTGTTTTGGTTTCATATTATAGCTATACTTGCAGTTCATAAGAGCAAAAATGGAAAACACAATGCTACATTACGGCCATCATCATGTAACTATATCAGTAGGTAGGCGGTAATTGTTTTGATGTTTTTTAAAGATATTAACCCAATAAGAAGGCTTACCACGATGGTAAGCCTTTTTTGCTTTAAACAGAAATTGAAATGGAAGGACTTTTAAAAATTGCGATTCAAACCAAGGGGCGGCTCAACGAAGATTCATTGAAGCTAATTGATGAGTCAGGTATAAAACTACCCCTGAGCACCCGAAAGCTAATTTCGGCATCTACAAATTTTCCCATCGAAGCTTTGTTCCTGCGTGATGACGATATCCCTCAAGCCGTAGCCATGGGAGTGGCCGACATTGGAATTGTAGGTGAAAATGAAATGCTTGAGAAAAACGAACAGGTGGTTATTGCCAAAAGGCTCGGTTTTAGCAAATGCAGGCTGTCATTGGCAATTCCGAAAGATGATGTATATCCTGGAATCGAGTATTTCAATGGAAAGAAAATTGCAACTTCTTATCCTGAAATTCTGAAGGATTATTTCAAAAGAAATAACATTACGGCTGATATACATGTCATCACAGGCTCCGTTGAGATTGCCCCCGGCATTGGATTGGCTGATGCCATTTTCGATATTGTCAGTTCGGGCAGTACATTGGTAAGCAACCGGTTGAAGGAAGTTGAAGTGGTAGTTAAATCAGAAGCTGTGCTGGTAGCCAATCCCAATCTTTCGGATGCAAAAAAGGCAATCCTGGAAGAATTGATCTTCCGCATGGAATCGGTTCAGCGGGCTGAAAAGAAGAAATACATCCTGCTGAATGCGCCCAATGATAAGTTGGCTGAAATAGAGTCTTACTTGCCCGGTATGAAGAGTCCAACGGTGATGCCATTGGCTGAAGAAGGCTGGAGTTCAGTGCATTCGGTCATTGAAGAAAAGGACTTCTGGGAAATAATTGGTAAATTGAAAGCTGTCGGTGCGCAGGGAATCTTGGTTATCCCGATTGAGAAAATGATTTTTTAACTGAGCAGATGAAACTCAAACAGGTATTGTTTTTTATTATTCCATGTCTAATCTGGGGATCGACCTGGTTTGCTATCAAGTTTCAATTGGGGCGAGTCGATCCATTGGTTTCAGTGGTCTACCGATTTTTGATCGCCGGGTTGTTGCTGATGATCTTCAGTGTACTGCGCAAGCTAAACCTTCGGTACACCTTTCGGGAACACTTGCTGATGATTTTACAGGGGATTATCTTGTTTGGGTTTAATTACTGGCTGGTTTATCTGGCTGAAACCAATTTGACCAGTGGGGTGGTTGCCATCATCTTTTCGTTTTCCATCTTTACCAACATCTTTTTTAATTATTTACTACTGAAAGGCAAAATAAAAAGCGAGGTGATGGCAGGGGCAGTCCTTGGCATTGCAGGTACTTTGTTGATATTCAACCATGAATTTCAGAATTCAAAACAAATGGCCATCGGTTATGAAGCCTTGATGTTTTGCATGGGATCGATTGTACTGGCATCGCTTGGAAATATACTTTCAAAGTACAACCAAACGCGCAAGCTGCCTGTTATTCAAACCAATGCTTTTAGCATGACTTATGGAAGCCTGGCGATGATGCTCATGGTGCCGCTTTCGGGGAAAAGTTTTTCATTCGATGTAAGCTTCCCTTATGTAGCCTCACTGTTGTATTTATCCTTGTTTGGATCCATCATTGCCTTTACCCTTTATCTGAAACTCGTTGGCGATATAGGTCCCGACAGGGCAGGATACACGACCCTGGTAGCCCCGGTTATTGCATTGGTAATTTCTTCATTTTTTGAAAACTACCATTGGGGAATTGTTGCAGTGTTTGGAGTTATACTGCTATTCGCGGGCAATATTTTAGCGCTGAAAATGAAATCAATCAAAACAACAGGAGTATGAAAACCTATATTAATCCGACAAACGATACCTGGGATGAAATACTTAAACGTCCAACGTTTAATGTCAATGAACTAAGGGATCAGGTTCAGCTCATCTTATCAGATATTAAAGCTGGTGGAATTGATGCCATACGTAAATATACTGAAAAATTTGATGGTGTTCTTATCCAAAATATCACTGTTTCAGAACAAGAATTGGCAGGGGCATCTGATCAGCTGACAACAGACTTAAAGGAGGCAATTCAATTTGCAGCAGCCAATATCCGAAAGTTTCACGAATCACAGATCCCTGTAACCAGGCGCATTGAAACAACCAAAGGAGTCATCTGTTGGCAGAAGGCGGTGGCCATCGATAAGGTCGGTTTATACATTCCAGGAGGCTCTGCTCCGTTGTTTTCAACCGTATTGATGCTTGCCATTCCAGCAAAAATTGCTGGCTGTAAGGAAATTGTGTTGTGTACCCCACCTGACAAAGAAGGAAAGATCAATCCAGCCATTTTGTATGCAGCCCAACTGGTTGGAATATCAAAGATATTTAAGCTTGGCGGCATTCAGGCCATTGCCGCGATGGCCTACGGAGTTGATTGCGTACCAAAAGTGTATAAAATATTTGGTCCCGGGAATCAATACGTCATGGCAGCCAAACAATTGGTGAGCATCAGCGATGTTGCCATTGACATGCCTGCAGGACCTTCTGAGGTGGCCATCATGGCTGATTCAACGGCCAACCCTGCTTTCCTTGCCGCCGACTTGTTGTCTCAGGCCGAACATGGTCCCGATAGCCAGGTTGTGATGGTAACAAATGATGCTTCACTGGTCGAAAAAGTAGATCAGCAACTGGCGCTTCAATTGAACGAACTGCCACGCAAAGCGGTTGCAGAAAAGGCATTGGCAAACAGCCAGGCCATTGTATTGAATCATACGGATGACATGATCGAACTGATCAACGGCTACGCTCCTGAACATTTAATCATTGCCATGAAAGATTACACAGGGGTGGCTGAACGAATTACCAATGCCGGATCGGTATTTTTGGGAAATTATACCCCTGAAAGTGCAGGTGATTATGCTTCGGGAACCAATCATACCTTGCCCACCAACGGATGGGCACGATCGTTCAGCGGTGTAAACCTGGATAGTTTTATGAAAAAAATCACCTTCCAGGAAATCACCCCTGAAGGCATTGAGAATTTAGGTCCTGTCATTGAAACAATGGCCGAGGCAGAGCTTCTCGATGCTCATAAGAATGCAGTAACTTTAAGGTTGAAGGAAATAAGAAAAGAGGCCAGTTCTGAGAAGATGAGAAGATGAGGAAATGAGGAAAATAAGAAATAAGCCCAACAATGCTGATTGCATCAAACCTGGAACTTGAAATTTGAAACTTGGAACTTAATTAAGAAACATGAACTTAGATAAATTACTTCGCAATAATATAAAGGCATTAAAGCCCTACTCTTCAGCAAGGGATGAGTTCAAAGGTGAGGCCGATGTGTATCTGGATGCCAATGAAAACCCATTCAATGCGCCGTACAACCGTTACCCCGACCCCTTGCAATGGGCTGTGAAGGAGAAAATAGCAAAGATCAAAAATGTAGAACCTGACAAGATATTTTTGGGAAATGGCAGCGATGAACCTATCGACATTATATTCCGCGCCTTCTGCGAACCGGGAGTTGACAATGTGGTTTCCATCGACCCAACATATGGCATGTACCAGGTAGCGGCTGATATTAACAATGTTGAAATCCGTAAAGTCAA
>DASXUZ010000078.1:0-8249 GCA_036504555.1 Prolixibacteraceae bacterium
CTTATC
Organism: Prolixibacteraceae bacterium; assembly: GCA_036504555.1. Taxonomy (GTDB): domain Bacteria; phylum Bacteroidota; class Bacteroidia; order Bacteroidales; family Prolixibacteraceae; genus Aquipluma. Next base: position 7 of record DASXUZ010000078.1, read on the forward strand.
TTTGTAGAAGTTGGAATTAATATCAAAATAAGAAATCATGTATACCACGTATCATTTAAAATCGGCACAGGATCTAAACACCGACATACTTGATGCCATTAAAGCAACGTTTAAATCAAAACCTATAACAATCATTGTGGAAGAGGATGACAGCGATTTTGAACTTACGACTGATATGAAGGCCGTTTTGGACGAACGCTTGCAGGAAGATGAAGAAATGTATCTATCTGCCGAAGAATCCATCAACCAGCTCAATAAGAAATATGGCTTATAGAATCATCGTTTCACCCCGTGCCCAAAAGAAATTGAAAACGCGATTGATTATTACGCCTTATACAGTGCAGATGCTCCTGTAAATTTTATTTCGGCACTTAAAGAAGGTTACAACTCTTTGCAAACAAGCTATTTATTCAGGGTGCGGTATAAAAACGTCCGTGCTTTGAAACTCAAAAGATTTCCGTATTCCATTTATTTCTTAATCAACGAAAACCAAAATACAATCAGGGTGCTTTCCTGCTTCCACAACAAACGAAACCCTAATAAAAGACCGAGGTATTGAATAAACCAATAGTGCCTTATACTTCTCAAGAAGATCATTTATTTCCATACTTTTTATGATTCTAAGTACTTATACTATAGCCTTCTCCAATGCCGCCAACGTTTTATCATCCACATGGCCAAAAAATGAGATGCCTGAGGCTCCATTTTGCAAGGCGGCCTGTATCCCAACGACCAATTCTTCCTCGGACTTAAAATCAGGAAGGTAGATTCCGGCGTAGATCGGAAACCGGTTGCACAAAAAGTGAATTCCTTCAGCAACGGCGGTCCCAATCCATTTTGGCTGCTCTTTGTAAAAACCGTGATAGATCATCGGACAGACTCCGTCCAGGTTCCAATTGGTCCAATCCTGTCGGACAATCCGGCGGGCGACTTCGGGAGTTGGAAAAACAGCCGCTGTAATCACTTTGCCATGGTCGTGCGCGACCTTGGATAACTGATTCACCACCTTGGTAATACGGTCATACCGGTATTGCCGCCACGATAAACTTTGATCCGGATATTCCAGCTCCAGCGGATCAAGCCCTTCCAATTCCTTATAGTTGGACCGACAGGTTTCGCAATAGCAAAAGTCGTATTCAGGCAATTCTTTTTGTTGATCAATGTGATATTTTGCCCAAAGGTTTACTGGCAATATCACATCGCAATAACGCACATAGTCGAGGTGAATCCCATCGACATACTCTTTCTTCAGTATCTGGTGAACCTGATCTTCCAAATAGGCCTGTACTTCAGGTTTTGAAGGACAAAGCCAGCGATAATAATTCACATAGGGAGGCTTGGTAGCGCACGAATCACCATTTCGGCTGACGGCATACCATTCTGGGTGATTTTCAAGCAATTCCTTCTCACCGCGGTTCATGGTCCACATCCACCGATGTGCCTCCAGACCTGCCTTTTTGGCAATCTTGAAATGCTTTTCACTGTCGTTTTCAAAGAACATCCCCCGAATGCCAGCCTGGAAAAAGCGTTCATATTTATCCTTTAGAGATTTTTCATCATCCTGTAAATTCGGATTTTCCCACACCCAATGTTTCAAGCCCGGGGATTTAGGCTTCACATTTTTCTCTGTTCCGAATGAATTCTTAAAACCTGCCAATCCAATCCCTGCCAACAGGGATGATTTGATAAAATCTCTTTTTTTCATAGATTTATAATTTTTGAAACATATATTATTTGAAACACATAGACACATAGGTCACATACAAAAAAGTAAACTATGTGTCCTATGTGCCTATGTGTTTATTTTTTCATGGGTTTCAATTTTTGACTTTTACGAAATAACCCTGTTTCATTGATAGTAAGAACTGAACCATCCTTTGCCTCCATATGTACAGTAAATTGAACAGCTGTAGCCGTCAGATTAACCTTAAATTCATTATTCTTTCCTATTTCAAGTTCTTCCAAATTGGTGGCATACCGTTGGTGCTGATGCCTGAAATTCTGCTGTTTGTAATAAACAAGCCATAAATAGTTGATGATTTCCTCCTCTGCTGGCATTTTAAAATTCACGGATTTACTTCCCACTTTCAGTTTCGAAAACTGAATCATTCCCCAGCGTTCGGGATAGTGCATATTGATCAGTCCAGTTGGGCTCCAAACCCAATTGTATTCGGGATAGGCACGTCCGGTGGAAGGGTCTTTCATTTTCTGATATTTTCCATCGATCACTTCGGTGCGCCATTCAACGCGGGAGAAGTCAATTTTCCAAATTTGGCCATCGGACGGAACCTGTACCTGATCACCATTGTGCAAATCTGAAAATGGAATTTTCATTTCCACCGTCCACTTTTTATCCTGATCAGATGGATCATTCAGGGTGCCGTCAATTGAAACAGCACTCTGAAATCCTTCTGAATTCCAGCTTATTTTGGCTTGTCCACCATTTCGGTAGGGCTGAGGCATCAGCAAATCGAACAAGGTATTGCGCGCATTCAGTTCATATTCATAATAATTGTGGGTATCACCATCGGGGTCAATAAAAACTTCAATATCATTTTCATGATAAACAACCTGGTCATGCGTTTCGTAATATGCCCAAATATTCGGCTCTTCCAATTCTGCCAACAAATAAAGACTGGATTCGTCCCACAACATTTTCATTCGTGTACGGAACAATGGTTTTGGCTTATTGGCTCCTTCAATGTCTGCAAAGTCAGCTGTCCATTCAGCTTTTCCCCAATCCGGTTCATCTGCTTTTCCGTCTATCAGTACAGGTACCTTCGTTTGATAGACAAGGTAATTTTGGACCGGTGTAAACAGATGCTCGTAGCCCTTCCAAATGGTTTGAGAAAACAGCAATTGCGACAAAAACAATATACTGAAAGTCAATAACAGAACCATTATCCTTTTCATTCCAATCATTTAGATTCAGGTAAATTGAGTTGTTCCAATATCGGATGATCGGTAAATTTTATTTGAGTTTGCAGTTTTTCATTGAGTTGTTCAAAAATGGTTACCTGGTTTTCTCCGGCATTGAGCCAGCACCCGGGAACATATAGTGTTTGCTGAGGACCAACCTTCCAATACCTTCCCAGGTTATGCCCATTGACAAATACGATCCCTTTGCCCCAGGTCGACATATCGAGAAACGTATCCGCTGGTTTGTCAATCTTGAAAGTTGATTCATAAATGACTGGCCGGCCAGATTTGACGGTTTCATTTTTCACAACAGGAACATCGCTCATTGGCATCCTGAACATTTCCCAGCCACCACTGATTTCAAATTCGTTGAGGTAAACCGGTGAAATGATTCCTTTCCTATTGTGCACAATTTCAGCGCCGTAATTGATGCGTCCCATGTTTTCCACTAAGATTTCAAGCATCCCATTGAACGGAATGGTGATTGGTAATTCATATTGATTGAATAACCTGTTCAGTTCACCAACTTTGTTTCCATTGACATAAACCACTCCAAAATCACGTAATCCTTTAATATTCAATGTTCCTGAAATTGGCTGAGTAAATCGTTTTCGGTATAGAACGTACCCATGGCCCTGCCCTAATTCTTCAAATGTCAATGGTTGATCATTGATAACTGGCTTTTGTTTTTTCAGCCAGGTCAACACATCCATATTGGCTTTTACTGGTTGATTTTCGTAAGCTGTAACCGGAATTTTCTCAGGAATGGCAGGCAATGGCTTTTGGGAAAATTGCTGCATAAGTTCCAGGATTGCCATATATTTGGGAGTAATCCCACCAGTTTCACTGATCGGAGCATCGTAATCATAACTGGTAATATCTGGTTGAATGTCGTGTTCCTCATTGTAATTGGCTCCCGAAGTAAAGCCAAAATTGGTACCTCCGTGCACCATGTAAATGTTGAAACTTACTCCTGCATCCAGGTATTTTTTCGTTTGACTGGCAATCTCAAAAGCACCAACTTTTACAAATGTTTCGGCCCAGTGATCTAACCAGCCAGGATAAAATTCTGCGACCATGTATGGTCCTTCATCACCATGATACTGATCAACCACTTTTTTAAGATTGGAGATATTATTTTCACCGTTTGCCGTTGGTAAAGCACCATCGATGGCACCTCCGTCAAATAACCAACTGCCATCTGAAGTAAAAAATGGCGCTTGGAAGCCGGTTTCTTTCAGTAAATTATAAATGGCCAATTTATAGGCCTGGTGCTCTTCTGCTGGAATATCTTTTCGCTGTGCGACATACGAACCAAACTCATTTTCGGCTTGTACCATGATAATTGGCCCACCTTGATTGGCAAACAACCCATCAATTTCAGTATGCAGATGTTGAAGGTATGTTTTGCACGAATCCAAAAAAGCTTTGTTATTGCCACGGATTACCAGATCCGGATTATTCTGCAGCCACCAGGGATAACCACCAAACTCCCATTCGGCACACACATAGGGCCCGGGACGCAATATCACATACAGTCCTTCTTCGGCTGCTAAATGAATGAATCCAGCCAAATCTTTATTTCCGGACTCAAAATCCCAGACTCCGGGAGCTGTTTCATGGTAGTTCCAAAAAACATAGGTAGCTACCGTATTCAGGCCCATGGCTTTGATCATTTGCAGCCGATGATGCCAATACTCTTTCGGGATCCGTTCGTAATGCATTTCACCGGAGTGTATCTTGATGACTTTCCCATCCTGACGAAATTCGCCATCAGAAATGGAGAAGCCTTTAGATTGAGCATAGTTGTTCAATGGAAGCAAGCTTATGAGAAAAATTACCTGCAGAAATCTTATTCGTCCCATGTTGTTTGATAGTTACAGTTTATCATTGTAATACATTATTACAGACTTATATATGATTTTATTTAACCTTCGCGAACTCGAAACAGAGCGCCGGGTATTTGGTATGTGTCGAACGGAATGATTTTGGAATTGAAACAATGACTTCATCGTTTTCAATTTTCCATTTTACCTTCTGATTGGTTGCAAGTAAAATCATCGTTGTTCCTTTTTGGGGCAAATTTCCCTTCCATTTTACAATTGAAGGAACCGTTGAATGCTCATCCAAACGGGATATTGCATAGATATTTCCACTTTTTCCGGCAGTAAAGAACACTTCACCGTCCTTATACGTGGGTGTGATTCGTGTATTATAAATTGCCTGGCCATTGTTGTCCAGCCAGTCGCCGATTTGTCTAATCAGCATCACGGCCTCAGGATCAAGCGTGCCATCTGGTTTGGGGCCAATGCCCAGCAGTAAACTTCCGCCTTTGGCAACAATTTCAACCAGGTCATGGATCACCTGTGTTGAAGTTTTATAGTGCTCATTGGGGACAAATCCCCAGTTATTGCCAAGTGTAATGCAACTTTCCCAGGGGTAAGGCAATTGCTCAGCCGGAATACTACGTTCAGGCGTTTGGTAATTTTCGTATGGGCCGTGCACCGTCCGGTCTACGATCAGCAAACCCGGTTGTGCTTCACGTGCCATGGCGGCAATCCTGGGCATATCAACCTGCTGATCCCAATCAGGAATTGGCGCTCCCCATGACAGTACTTCCTCATTGACTGTCTCACGTGGACGAACCCAGCCTCCATCCAGCCAGAGAATATCGACCTGACCATAATCGTGAATCAACTCACTGATTTGATTAAAAGTGAAGCTTTTAAAGCGATCCCATCGCTCCGGAAACTTACGGATGTCGTAGTTCACATTGCGGTTGGGTGTAGCGTATTTATCCCACCAGAAATCCTGTGAGTGCCAGTCAGGTTTCGAAAAGTAAGCCCCAATCATAAAACCCTGATCGTGGAAAGCCTTAAAAACATATTTGGCCACATTGGCTTTGGGATTGGAAGCAAAAGGACCAGTTGTGATCTTGAAATCAGTTTGTTGGGTATCGAATAGATTGAACCCGTCGTGGTGCTTGGTGGTAAATACCACATATTTCATACCGGCATCGGCTGCAGCTTTGGCCCACTTGTCGGGGTCAAAGTTTACGGGATTGAATTTGCTTTTCAGTCCCCAGTACCATTCTTTAAATTCATTGTAGTTCAGGCTGTCGGGGCGGTTGATCCAATCTTCAGAACACAGTTCCCAGGATTCAATAATTCCGGGAACGGCATACAATCCCCAATGAATGATCATCCCGAATTTCAAATCCTGCCAATGGTCCAGTTTGCTCAGCACTTTTGCATCGGTCGGCCATTCATATTTTTGAGATTGGGGGTGAATACCCAAATCCTGCGAACAAACAGAGGAGATCATCCAGATCGAAATCAGGAAAGTGATGATTGGTTTTTTCATTTTTTGCTTGAATTACGCTGGCATTTTGGTTTAAGGCCTTACAAAGATAGGGATATTGAAAGCCTATTCCTACCGTACAAACTGGAATTTATCTTCCCTTGATGAAGGATATTAATAAAATATTTAATTAGATGTCATTTGGTTGATAAATCTTCTGAAAGGCTTGATTTTATTGCATATTTACAGAAAATATTCTTTAAAAAAGTTTGTAATTTGCTCGAATGTGATTATCTTGTAAGGGTAAAGTTTAAATAGATAAACCTCCAAATATTCAGGTTCATCGATCTCTAAAAACACGAAGATGAAGAAAAATTATTTGCTAATTACCATTTTCTTACTGGCAGTACAGTTGGTTTTAGCACAGGCAAATGGACACAAGAACTGGTGTGATTACGTGAATCCGATGATCGGGACACAGGAAATGGGACACACCTTCCCGGGAGCCACCGTGCCTTTTGGAATGGTGCAATTGAGTCCTGAAACCGATACCATTCCCTACAGTTATAATGGGAAATACAACAAAGATGTTTACCGGTATTGTGCAGGTTATCAATATGCTGATTCAACGATTGTTGGTTTTACACATACGCACTTCAGTGGTACAGGGCATTCCGACCTGGGTGATTTCCTGATCATGCCAACCACCGGCAAGCTGCAACTGAATCCTGGAACAGCCGATCATCCGGAGTCAGGTTATCGTTCCCGTTTCAACCACAAGGATGAAAAAGCCTCTCCCGGATACTACAAAGTTTACCTCAAGGATTATGATGTCACAGCTGAACTGACTGCCACAACACGCACTGGATTTCACCAATACACTTTCCCCAAAACGGATGCTGCCCATATCATCCTGGATATGAATTACAACATTTATAATTACGATGGTAAGGTGATTTGGGCCTCGATACGGGTTGAAAATGACACGCTGGTAACCGGTTACAGGATCACCAGAGGTTGGGCGCGTAGCCGTACCCTGTATTTTGCGATGACCTTTTCAAAGCCTATACAGAAATATGGAATGAAGAATGACGAACAACTGGTGTACAAAGGATTCTGGCGCAAGTTTAATCAGACTGAAAATTTCCCTGAGATGGCTGGCAAGAAGATGGTGAACTGGTTTGATTTCAATACCAAGGATGGTCAGCCGGTGAAAATAAAACTGGCTCTATCGGCGGTCAGTACCGAAGGCGCCCTGAAGAACTTGCAGGCTGAAATTCCACATTGGAATTTTGACCGATCGAAGGCTCAGGCTCGTGAATCGTGGGAGAAAGAATTGGAAAAGATTCAGATCCAGGCGGACAAGGACAAAATGATTGCTTTCTATACATCCCTGTACCACTCTTTTATCAATCCGATTACTTACAATGACGTGGATGGAAAATACCGTGGTTTGGATCAGAATATATACCAGGCCGAGGGGTTTACCAATTATACCGTTTTTTCCTTGTGGGACACCTATCGTGCTTTGCATCCCTTGTTTACAATTATACAGCCCAAGCGGGCCAACGACATGGTGGTGTCGATGATCAAACATTACGAGCAGAGCGTGCATCACCTGCTGCCCATCTGGTCGCACTTTTCAAACGAGAACTGGTGCATGATTGGCTACCATGCTGTTCCTGTCATTGTGGATGCCTATATGAAAGGTCTTCATGGTTTTGATGTGGACAAAGCTTTTGAGGCAGTCAAGCAAACCTCCCTGCACAAAAGCTATGATGGTATTGGCGAATATCTGAAATACGGCTATGTACCATTTGATTCGGTTCCAAATTCTGCTTCCCTGACCCTCGAGTATGCCTATGATGACTGGACCATTGCCAAATTTGCACAGGCTTTGGGTAAAAAGGAAGAAGCGGCCACTTACATGAAACGCGCATTAAACTATCGCCATTTATTTGATCCTCAAGTTGGGTTTATAAGGTCCAAGATGGCTGATGGTGAATGGAAAAAGCCATTCAATG
>DASXUZ010000079.1:0-14288 GCA_036504555.1 Prolixibacteraceae bacterium
TAATTTTGAAGATACTGATCGTGTGGTAAGCGAAATAGTTGCCGAGTTTGGAGCCGTTGACGTATTGGTCAACAATTCCGGTATTACCAAAGATACTTTGCTCATGCGTATGACCGAAGATCAATGGGATGCTGTGATCAATGTAAACTTGAAATCGGTTTTCAACTTTACCAAAGCCGCCCAAAAGATCATGCTCAAACAAAAATCCGGTTCCATTATCAATATGAGTTCAGTGGTGGGCGTGAGCGGTAATGCTGGTCAGTCAAACTATTCAGCATCGAAGGCTGGCATCATTGGTTTTACCAAATCAATAGCCAAAGAGCTGGGTTCACGTGGAATTCGTTCCAATGCCATTGCTCCAGGTTTTATCATCACCGAAATGACGGCCCGTATCCCTGAAGAATCCCGTAAACTGTGGGAAGCAAGCATCCCAATGAAACGTGGTGGAACCCCTGAGGAAGTTGCGAAGACTGCCCTCTACCTTGCATCTGATCTGTCGTCGTATGTCAGTGGGCAGGTGATCAACGTTTGTGGCGCGATGAATACCTAAAATATTTTTAAAATACATTCAAGCCGGTTGCAGTAGCGCCGGCTTTTTTTATCTCCCTCCATGAGTTATTTTAAACTGAGTTGGAAATAATAAACATGTTCTTCCAATGAAAGTAACAGAGTAACATCGTAATAAAGTTCCAAAGCCATTCGTCCCATTTTAGGAAAATTCCTTCTTCATGGCCCAAACGATACCTTGTAGCTGCCAGGTATCTTGCTTCTGTAATGTATCTGTAATGTATCTGTAATGTATCTGTATTGTACGATACAGATACATTACAGATAGATTACAGATAGATTACAGATAGGCAGTATCGGGTATCCGGATGGCATGAATCGAACAGGTAAATGGCAGAGGCCAGCTTTGCGAATGACCAGTTTTTGAATCACTTTTAATCCATCAGGTCTTTGATTTAAAATGTTTTTGTTATATTCGAAATGCCAAAAGATGTAATATGAAGAACAAAGGAATTTCCTTTCGTCTGAACTCAACCATTACAACCGTTGCCATCGTGATTATTGCAACGATTGTTTATATCAATTATCATTTCAGCAATCAATTACTGAAGGATAAGATTGAGGAAGGGGCTATTAATCAGAGCAATCTGGTGATTTCCAAGATTTCGAGAATCACCGTGACAACTGCTGAAATAGCCAGGAATGTTTCTTACCAGGCATTGTATTACTACAAGAACAATGACCTTGATTTCTTTCTAAAACAAGTTGCAAGTTCCAATAAAATTCTGGAAGATATCAATGTTGAACTGTTGGACCCACAGAAGATGAATCTTTTACAATTTTCATCCGACCAGACTGCGCAATTGGCCTGCAAGCCTGATCATTTGAAAAGCGAACGATATATCCAAAATTTGAAATCGGGGAAAATAGCCGCCGGTAAAGGCGGATGGTCATATCCATTTTACTTCAATCAGGATACCGCCAATTTATTTGTCTCTTACAGTGTACCTGTCTATTCGGCTGATTCAGTGATCGCAGGAATGGTTTCATGTGATATTTCACTTCGGAAGATGAAACAAATGCTTGCAGACATCAAAATCGGAGTTGACGGTTATGCCTTTATCATTGATCCATCGGGCGATTATATCACGCATCCCAAAGATGAATGGATCCTTAGAAAGAATCTTTTTGGAAAGTCATCGCCCATCTACAGTGAAAAGATCAAAGAGATTGAAGGGAAAATTAAAAATAGTGGGAGAGGGGCAGGGCATGGTATTTCAGAATATTTACATGGGCAGCATTGCTGGTTTTATTATGCCCCCTTACCCAACTCCCATTGGACCGTGATCATTGTAATTCCTGAGAAAGAATTATTCAGGCAGATTGAGGTGAATTTTAGAATGATTATCCTGGTTTCAGGGTTTGGTATTTTGATCCTGTTCCTGATTAATATGCTTATTTTCAGAAGGATTCTTGATCCATTGGCCCGTATAGCCAATGCAATCCAAGGGTTTAGTTCAGCCGGGAGGAATGCTCGGAAATCGAAGAATGAAATAAAGATGCTCACTGAGAGTTTGGAAGACTGGCAGGCCAAATATGGGATCTTGATCAAGGAGCAATCTAAAACAGCCAGGGAGAAGCTCAAATATGAAAATGATTTAAAATCGGCCCACGATATCCAGCAGAATATCATTCCATCGGGATATCCTGCCTTTTTGGATCACCCTGAGATTGATCTTTTTGCAGTACTGAAGCCAGCTGAATCGATTGGCGGCGATTTGTATGATTATTATTTCATTGACAATGACCATTTGCTGGTTGCCATCGGTGATGTCTCAGGTAAAGGGATACCGGCTTCTCTTTTTATGGCCATTGCCAGTACCTTGATTAAGAGCCACTCGAATATCCTGTCATCCCGGCAAATCATTGAAACAGTGAACAATGAATTAGGGGATCGCAATCCCAACCAATATTTTTTGACCCTTTTTATCGGGGTATTGAATGTGAGAAATGGGATTATGGACTATTGCAATGCAGCCCACAATTATCCGTACCTTCTTCATCCCGATGGTACGATGCAAACCCTGTCAAAGAGTCATGGAATACCGTTGGGCATTTATAAGAATAAGACCTACAAAAGCACAACGATCCAACTTGAACCAGGTGATTTGATTCTATTGTATACCGATGGGGTGATTAATTCCAGAAATTCAGCGGGTATCCATTATGGAATTGAAAAACTAAAAAGCATCGTCCAAGGAATGACCGGGTTAAGCTCTAAGGAAGTGGTAACCCGTTTGTTGGACGACATCGTGATTTATGAAGCGGAAAGCCCACAGTCGGATGACATTTCGTTGATGGCACTAAAGTTAAAAGTTTAAAGTTCAAAGTTTAAAGTTCAAAGTTTAGAGTTTCAAGTAAAAAGAAAAAAGTTTAAAGTTGCACCCAGATCGGTAAACAACTTTAAACTTTAAACCTTTAACTTTAAACTTTAAACTATCTTATTCCTTCTTAGGGACAGTGGATAGAATCTTTATTTTAATTTTCTCCGTCTTCTTTTCAAAACCTACTGAAATTGTATCCCCTTCAACAACCGAGGCTTTAATAATCACTTCGGCCATTTCATCTTCGAGGTACTTTTGAATCGCTCTTTTCAAAGGACGGGCACCAAACTGGGCATCATAGCCTTTTTCGGCAATGAAATCTTTGGCAGCGGTCGAAATTTTCAACTTGTAATTGAGGGCATTTACCCTTTCGTAGAGTCCTCTTAGCTCAATGTCAATGATTTGATAAATGTGTTCCTTCGTTAAAGGATTAAACATGATCACATCATCGATTCGGTTGAGGAATTCAGGAGCAAATGCTTTTTTGAGTGCTTTCTCCACGATGTATTTTGTATGATCGCCTTCACTGACCATTTGATTCTGGGTGTTAAATCCAACTCCCCTGCCAAATTCGCTTAACTGACGCGATCCAATATTGGAGGTCATGATGATAATCGTATTTCTGAAATCGATGCTTCGCCCCAGGCTGTCGGTCAGACGACCTTCGTCCAACACCTGCAGTAAGAGGTGGAACACATCGGGATGGGCTTTTTCAATTTCATCCAACAGAATCACTGCATAGGGTTTGCGGCGCACTTTTTCGGTTAATTGACCGCCTTCTTCATAGCCTACATATCCGGGAGGCGCTCCAACCAAACGGGACACAGAGAATTTCTCCATGTATTCGCTCATATCAATGCGGATCAGTGAATCGTAACTATCGAATAAATATTTGGCCAATACTTTCGCCAGTTGGGTTTTTCCCACGCCGGTAGGTCCGAGGAAAACAAATGTACCAATGGGTTTATTTGGATCCTTCAGCCCAGCACGGTTACGCTGGATTGCTTTGACAATTTTGGTAATGGCTTCATTCTGTCCAACGACGCTTCCAGTAAGCTGTTTACCCATGTCCATCAGTCGTTTTCCTTCTGCCTGGGCGATTCGCTGAACTGGAATACCTGACATCATGGCTACTACTTCAGCCACTTTTTCTTCTGTCACGATTTCGCGGTGGTTAATCAACTCTTTTTCCCAATCTTCTTTTTCCTGTTCAAGGAGTTGCAACAGGTTTTTTTCCTTGTCACGGTGATTGGCAGCCAATTCAAAGTTCTGGCTTTTAACGGCCTTTATCTTTTCTTCCCTTGTTTTCTCAATTTTATCTTCCAGCTTCACAATTCTATCAGGTACATTGATGTTAAGAAGGTGAACACGTGAGCCCGCTTCATCCAGGGCATCAATTGCTTTGTCTGGCAGGAAGCGATCGGTTATGTATCTGGATGTCAGCGTTACGCAGGCATTGATGGCATCGGGAGTATAAATCACATTGTGGTGATCCTCATACCGTTGCTTGATATTATTCAGGATTTCAATGGTTTCGTCTACCGATGTAGGTTCCACCATTATTTTCTGAAACCGTCGTTCGAGGGCTCCATCTTTTTCAATCTGCTGACGATATTCGTCCAGGGTAGTGGCTCCAATGCATTGGATTTCGCCACGGGCCAAAGCAGGCTTGAGCATATTGGCAGCATCGAGTGATCCGGTTGCACCGCCAGCGCCTACGATGGTATGTATTTCATCGATGAAAAGAATGACGTTGCTCACCTTGGACAGCTCGTTCAAAATGGCTTTCATCCGTTCTTCAAACTGGCCGCGGTATTTGGTCCCTGCAACAATGGAAGCGATATCCAGGCTGACTACCCTTTTATCAAACAATACCCTTGATACTTTTTTCTGAACAATCCTCAGGGCAAGTCCTTCTGCAATAGCCGATTTACCAACGCCGGGTTCGCCGATTAAAATAGGGTTGTTCTTTTTTCTTCTCGATAAAATCTGTGCAAGGCGTTCAATTTCTCTTTCCCGTCCGATAATGGGGTCCAGGTTATTTTCTTCAGCAGCTTTGGTGATATCCACTCCAAAATTATCCAGCACCGGGGTTTCTGATTTGGGATTGACCGGTTTCTTGGCCGAACCTGCTTGTGAAGAGCTGCCCCCTGGGGGTTTGGAAAAACTATCGTCAGCATCATCATCTTCATCTCCAAATTCTGATTTGGCTTCAGGTTGCTTGTAATCCTCCAGCCTTGATTTCAGGATATAGTAGTTGATGTGATAGTCCTCGAGGATCGTACTGATCAAGCTTTCTTTGTCTTTGAGCAAAGCCAGCATCAGATGGCCAGTATTGATTGTTGAACTATTAAAAGCCCTGGCTTCTAAATAAACCAGTTTCAATGCTTTTTCTGCTGATTTGAGTAATTGAACAGATGCTTGGGAATCAATATCTTTACCTGTCCTGAGTTTTTCTTCGACCGATTGTTTAATCTCTGACAGATTGACACCTAGGTTGGTAAGAATCTCAATGGCAATGCCTTCTCCATCTCTGAGGATTCCGAGAAATATATGTTCTAATCCAATGCTCTCGTTGCCTAGGCGAATGGCTTCCTCCCGGCTGTACGAAAGAACATCTTTAATTCGTGGTGAAAATTGTGAATCCATATCTCTTGTCTCATTTATTAGTTCTGCAATCAAAATAACAAAAAGTATTCCTAAATGTTGTCCTCCATCTCTTGGATCAGGATAATTTAGATCAAAATTACACATAAATTGAACAGCATTGCGTTTAATTTACTGGTTTTTTGAACATTGCATTGTTAAAATCTTATTCCATTTTTACCAAGGAAAAGTAAGTAAAACACTAGATTCAACAAGTATTTTTGTATTTTTGTCAGTCAATTATTATTAAAGAAAATTTCATTTAAAAGGAGCAGTAAATGGCTGAAGGCGAAAAAATTATCAAGATTAATATTGAAGAGCAAATGAAGACGGCCTACATCGATTATTCGATGTCGGTGATTGTTGCCAGAGCACTTCCGGATGTAAGAGATGGTTTAAAGCCGGTACATCGTCGCGTTTTATATGGAATGAGCGAATTGGGAACATTTTCCAACAAGCCGTACAAAAAATCAGCGAGGATCGTGGGAGAGGTTTTAGGGAAGTTTCACCCACACGGTGATTCATCCGTCTATTTTACAATGGTTCGTATGGCCCAGGAATGGTCCTTGCGTTATCCCTTAGTGGATGGTCAGGGAAACTTTGGTTCAGTGGATGGTGATAGCCCCGCTGCCATGCGTTATACCGAGGCCCGGTTATCGAAAATAGCAGAAGAGACTTTAGCGGATCTCGAAAAAAATACAGTGGATTTTCAACCCAACTTTGATGAATCACTGAAAGAACCAACTGTATTGCCCACCCGTATTCCAAACCTATTGGTGAATGGTGCTTCGGGAATCGCAGTAGGGATGGCAACCAATATGCCTCCTCATAATCTGTCAGATACAATTGATGCATGTATTGCCTATATTGATAATCCGGATATTGATATCCAGGATTTGATTCTGATCGTCAAGGCGCCCGATTTTCCCACCGGAGGTATTATCTATGGATACCGTGGTGTACAGGAAGCCTTTGAAACAGGCAGAGGCCGCATTGTGTTGAGAGGAAAAGCGCACATTGAAGTGTCCCCCAATGGACGTGAAAAAATTGTAGTGACTGAAATTCCCTACATGGTCAACAAAGCAGAGTTAATTATTAAAACTGCTGAATTGATCAATGAAAAGAAAATTGAAGGAATTTCAAATGCCAATGATGAATCGGATCGGGACGGAATGCGCATTGTATTTGATATCAAAAGAGATGAGATTTCGAATGTCGTTCTGAATAAATTATACAAATACACTCAACTTCAAAATAGCTTTAGTGTAAACAATATCGCCTTGGTGAATGGCAGGCCTAAAATGCTTAACCTAAAGGATTTAATTCATTATTTTGTTGAGCACCGGCATGACGTGGTTATTCGGCGGACACAATTTGAATTGGAACAGGCTGAAAAACGGGCTCATATCCTGGAAGGCTTAATCATTGCCAGCGACAACATTGAAGAAGTGATCGCAATTATCCGTGGGTCAAAAAACCCGGATGAAGCACGTTTGCAATTGATGGAACGCTTTAGTCTGTCTGATATTCAATCACGCGCCATTGTTGAAATGCGTTTACGCCAGTTAACAGGCCTTGAACAGGATAAATTACATGCCGAATACGAGGAAGTCCTCAAACAGATTGATTACCTGAGAAGTGTTTTGGCTGACATCAACCTGCGGATGGAAATTATTAAGACTGAATTATTGGAGATCAAGGCAAAATACGGGGATGTCCGCAAAACTGAGATTCAGCCCAATGCCGAAGAGTTCAACCCTGAAGATTTTTATGCCGATGATGAAATGGTCATAACCATTTCCCATCTGGGATATATGAAAAGAACCCCCCTATCTGATTTCAGAACCCAGGGAAGGGGAGGGGTTGGATCCAAGGGCAGTAATACGAGGGATTCAGATTTCCTTGAACATATGTTTAATGCATCCATGCACAATACCCTTCTTTTGTTCTCTGAAAAGGGTAAATGTTTCTGGATGAAAGTGTATGAAATTCCTGAAGGAACCAAAACTTCCAAGGGCCGTGCCATTCAGAATGTCATCAATATAGAACAGGATGATAAAATTCTTGCCTACATCAATGTAAAAAATCTTACTGATCCTGAGTATATTAATAATAATTTCATTATCTTGTGTACTGAAAAGGGAACCATCAAGAAGACTTCACTGGAGGCTTATTCTCGTCCACGTCAAAATGGAGTGAATGCCATCACCATCCGGGAAGATGATAAGCTGCTGGAAGCAAGAATGACCAACGGAAACCATCACATCATGATGGCCGTTCGCTCTGGAAAGGCGGTTCGTTTTGTCGATAAGGATGTCAGACCTATTGGAAGAACTGCTTCAGGAGTTCGAGGAATCAGGTTAGGACATGATCAAGATGAGGTGGTTGGCATGGTTTGTGTTGAGAACGAAAATGAAGATATACTTGTCGTTTCAGAAAATGGTTACGGGAAACGATCAAAAATAGAGGATTACAGGCTTACCAACCGGGGTGGAAAAGGTGTGAAAACCATTAACATTACTGAAAAGACGGGTCCTCTTATTTCGATTAAAAGTGTTGATGAAAGTAATGATTTAATGATTATTACACAATCAGGACTTACGATCAGGATGTCGGTTTCGAACATGAGGATTATTGGCCGTGCGGCACAGGGTGTCAGGCTTATTAATCTGAAGGAAGGGGATAAAATTGCTTCAGTGGCCATTGTTCCTGCCTCAGAAGAACCGGATGAATTGAGTGAATCACCTGAAACGGCGATCGATGACACTCCGGACGATTCAGAATCAAATGATTAGATAATTTAATAATAAACATTTATATCAAAATACTAAATTATTTTTTACCATGAAGAGGACGACAATTCTATTAGTTTTACTTTTTGCCGTTACATGCGTATTCGCTCAGAAAGGCAAAGTAACGAGTGCGAAAAGTTATAAAGACGCTGGAAACCTGGAAAAAGCGGTGGCAGCAATTGATGAAGCAGTTGATGCCACTAATCCTAAAACGGAAAGTTCGATTAACTGGGCTGGAACCTGGGAAGCTCGCGGCGAAATTTATCAGGCTTTATATAAGTCGAAAGATGAAAATTTGAAAAAGTTAAGTGAAGATCCGTTAACAGTCGCTTATGACTCGTATATGAAAGCTCTTGCGCTTGATGACAAGGATAAATTTTCAAAAAGCGTAAAGATTAAGCTTACCATGTTAATCAGTGACCTTACCAATCAGGCTGTTAATGCTTTTAACGAAGAGAAATACGACAAAGCGCTTAAATCTTTCGAACA
Source organism: Prolixibacteraceae bacterium (assembly GCA_036504555.1). GTDB lineage: Bacteria > Bacteroidota > Bacteroidia > Bacteroidales > Prolixibacteraceae > Aquipluma. The sequence goes on from DASXUZ010000079.1 coordinate 8,819, forward strand.
GATTATGGCAATTGAACACACACCATCGTTTAAAGCTGACGATCCCACTGCGGTAGACACTGTAATTATTTTCAATGCTGGACTGGCTGCCTATAATGCAGCGAATTACGACAAGGCCATTGAATATTACAAAGAAGCCGCTAAGTATAAATACAGTGGTGCACGTACCTATCAGTTAATCTCTTCAAGCTATATGCAAAAGAAAGATACGCTCGGAGCATTGGACGTATTAAAAGAAGGTTTGGCAGAATACCCAGGTAACAGCACCATTCTTGTAGAGGTGATTAATATCTATCTCAATGCCAATAAAGTTGATGAAGCTTTAAAATACCTCGATATTGCAATATCACAGGATCCTAAAAACGCTTCCTACTTTTTTGCAAAAGGAACTTTGTACGATAAGCTTCTAAAACCTGATGATGCAGCTGAATGCTATTTGAAAGCCATCGAGTATAAAGATGACTATTTTGATGCGTATTATAATCTTGGCGCGTTGTATTACAACAAAGGTGTGAAACAAATTGATGTTGCGAATGCTGTTCCGAGTAATCAGCCAGATAAGTATGAAGCAGAGAAAGCAAAAGCAGATTTAGAATTTTCAAAAGCAATTCCCTATATGGAAAAAGCGCATGCAATTAACCCAACAGATAAGTTTACGATGGAATCACTGAAAACATTGTACTATCGGTTGAAAATGCTGGATAAGCATGCTGAGATCGTTGAGCAGATGAAAAACCTGTAAAAATATACAAATAAAAAAAGGAGCTTTTGCTCCTTTTTTTATTTGTATAAAAATATCATAATATTAATTCTAAGACAAAGGTGGTGTATTTCTAAAAGGAGGATTACCCGTGGCTTAGTACATCTACAGGCCCATATTTTCGTTCAATCTCCCAATAGTTCTAAATATACGATTCTCATGGAATCATGGTAAAAGGAATCTCAATCAAGAATACACTAAAATTAATCAATTCTTTCATGAAAAACAATCCGCCTGGATTACGATTGAGATTTTATTTTTAGAATATCTTTCTTCCCGTATCGATCGATTCAAGCCTGGATTTAGATGAATGCTCTGAAGCTTTAAAAATCACACCTGGAACTTTATTCGTTTTCTTCAACAATTCTAATTGCAGGATCAAACTCGTTAAGTCTATCTACAGGCCTGTATTTACAACCAATCGATCAGGTATCATTTAATATGCAATTCTAGTGGAATCTTGCATTTAAAGGAATCCAAACAAGATATCCAATTGGAATATCAATGAAATGATTCCTTAAAATGTCAGATAATTCTCAAGTTACATTTGTAACATATCTCAATGTGTTTGCGATATTAAATGATTCAAGTAGCTAACAATCATAGAATTGCCAAATGTAAACAGTGTAATTTTAGGATGAAGTTTCTATTCCTCAAACTCAACATCTCGCTTGATATATCCACTATAATCCTTCAGAATTGGCTCATATTCGAGATGAAATAATTTGGATGAAATTAAAAAATCAGCGGTAGAACGATTCGTTGCCGTTGGAATATTATACAAGGTTGAAATCCTAAGCAATGCTTTTACGTCCACATCGTGTGGTTGTGGTTGCATTGGGTCCCAAAAGAATATCAACATATCTACCTTTCCTTCACAAATCAATGCTCCCAGCTGCTGATCTCCCCCCAATGGGCCAGATTTAAGTCGTTCAATGTTCGGTGGAATCACATCATTTTCACGACATTTTTCAACCAATACAGCATTTACCAGTTTTCCAGTTGTGCCAGTACAAATCAGGCTATGTGGACTTAATTCTTTCCAATTCCAGGCAGCCCATTCCATTATATCCTTTTTACGATTGTCATGAGCTACAATTGCTATTACCTTTTTTTTCTTCATTATTATATGCTTATAAATGGTCAAATTCCCTTTCTAAAAAGTATACCTTCAGTCATATTTATTATCATATGGTCTTATGCAAAGGTATATTTTTAACGCATGTTAGTTGTGTCTATGCTTGAATTGAAAAGCCATTGATACAATGGTAGTTGGACTAAATGCAATTCTAGGCACTTAATTTCATGATCTGAGCTGAATCATTCAACGAAAATGGGTTATTAAATTCCCTTCCAATAATAGTCGTTTCAATGAGCCCAATACAAGCCCCAATTCCCCACCTATTCAAATTTTTTGTTTTCGGATAAGTCTTCTTTTCATCTAACAATGTAAATCTACCATATGAGCTGGTTAATTCAAAATAATTAAGCACATTTGTTTAACTAAAAGAGTTCTTAATCGCTCTCGAAAAAATATGGGCATGGTGTTGATTGCCATGCCCTTACTAATTTAGTTTTGTAAATCCTATTTGAATTGACTTATTTGAATTTGGTTTTAATATCGGTTACCCAATTTGCAATTCTTTCCTTTGATAATCTTGGTTGAGTCTCCTGATCTAAAAGCAGTCCGCAGAATTTACCATCTACTTCAGCTTTTGATGACTCGTATAAGTACCCATCTGTAGAAGTATAACCAATCAACTTTGCTCCTCTTTCCTGGACTAATTCGGCCATAATTCCAACGGCATCGCCAAAGTTTTCAGGATACTCAACCTGGTTGCCCAAACCAAAGATGGCGATGGTTTTACCCTTAAGATCTAAATCTTCCAACGCTGGAACAAATTCATCCCAGTAATTGGGTAATTCACCGTCGAACCAGGTGGGAATTCCCAATATCAAATTGTTGAATGATAAAAACAATTCTTCTGTTAATTCTTCTGCATTGACTGGCACAATTTTAACATCGGCACCAAATTCATCAATGATTTTTTCGGCCGCCTTTGCCGTTTTCTTTGAATTGAAACTATAAAAAATCCCTGTTTTACTCATGATTGCTAAGTTATTAATAAGCCAAAATTTCTTTTGCTGCAATGTAAATTTTTTCTGTATTTGGTAAGATCATTCGCTCGAAGGACCGATGAAATCCAACAGGAGTAAAAGAGGAACCTACACGTTTTACTGGACAGTCAAGGTATTCAAATGCTTCTTCCATGATTACAGATGTAATCTCGGCGCCAAACCCTGAATGAACCTTGTCTTCATGTACAACCATTACTTTTCCAATTCTTTTTATTGAATTCAAAATGGTTTCCTTATCAAGAGGAATAAGGGAGCGCAGGTCAATTACTTCGACTGATTTGCCTTCTTTAGCAAGTTTTTCAGCCGCTTCAAGGCACATATGGGTCGTATTTCCATAAGTAATCATCACCAGGTCCTCACCATTTCTACGGATACGGGCTTTGCCGAACGGAACTTCGAAATCATCGGGAATAAAGGTTGCTGCCTTGGGATCATTGTACAATGCCTTTGGCTCCATAAACATAGTCAAACCTTTTGATCTGATGGCAGTTCTCAAAAGTCCAGCTGCATCATCGGCAAACGAAGGATATACAATTCTCACCCCAGGGATGGATGTTAAGGCTCCTTCAATATTCTGCGAATGGTATATCCCACCGCCAATGTAACCGCCCGACGCAAGCCTGATCGTCACATTGGGAGTGAATTGTCCATTGGACCTCCAGTAATCGTGACTTGAATCGACATACTGCTCCATGGCTGGCCAGAAATAGTCAGCAAATTCTGCGCCTTCGATTACAATCCTTATTTTTTCATCATATCTTGACATTCCGTTTGCAGTTCCAACAATGAAGTCTTCGGCAATGGGGGCATTAAATACTCGTTTATTGCCAAATTCCTGCTGGAGCCCTTTAGATACATTAAAGATGCCACCCTTGTCTTTATTGGCCATATCCTGACCCCACATAAAGGTATCAGGGTTATTCCTGAATTCTGCTTTGAGGGTTTCATTCAGGGCGGTTATCAATTTTTTCTTTTCTCCCTCTTGTTGATGGGTCCCGTCAGCATATTTTAACGGCTTGTAGGGCTCTGGAAGAACAAAATCAAGGTAAGTGTTGGGATCCGGATCGGGTGCCTTTAATGCCTTCTTATGGGCCTCTTTCAGCTCAATCTTAGATTCGTTTTCTATATTCTCAAGCTCTTCATCGGTAAAACGATTGTAACGTACAAGCATCCGTTTATATTTTAACAACGGATCGTACTCCTGGGCATAGTTGCGTTCTTCTTCCGAGCGGTACAATTCATGGCGGTCAGAGTTTGAATGTGAATGCATGCGGATACAGTTCGCCTGAACCATTACGGGCATACCAGTTTCCAAAGCGTGTTTCTTTGCTTCATGCATGGCGTTCATTGAATCAAAGACATCTTTTCCATTGCAATGAATGATCCGCAGATTTTTAAAGCCTGTGAAATTATTGGCAACCTTCCTGTTGGCGGTTTGATCTTTTTTCGGAACTGATATTCCATATCCATTGTCTTGAATGGCAAAAATAACAGGCAGTTTTTCTTTTGAAGCCCCATTGATAGCCTCATATACAAAACCTTCAGACAAGGAAGATTCTCCCTGTACACTAATTGCAACTGCTTTTTCACCATAATATTTAATGGCGCGGGCAACTCCAACTGCATGAAGGGTGTGATTACCGGTGAGTGAAGAGACATTGTGAATATTCCATGCAATTTTTGCAAAATGGTTTGACATATGCCTTCCGCCGCTTGTAAGATCTGTTGCTTTTGAGATCCCGTTCAGAATGATTTCTTCTGCAGTCATACCGCATGATAAAGCAGTCAATAAATCACGGTAATATAGAAAGATATGATCTACCTCTTTTTCAAAGGTTTGCCCGATTGCAAGCTGAATTCCATCGTGCCCTGCATAAGGGGCATGATAGGACCAACCGATAGCCTGCTTCAGGTAATTTGGGGCTTTTTCATCAATTGCCCGACCTAAAGTCATCAATCGGAACCATTTTTCAAGTGTTTCTTTGGGAGTTGTTTTGATTGAAAATACTTTTGGAACTGTATCATTGTTTAAGACGACTCCGGGCTTTTCAGCTTTGGGAGTTGTTTTAACCGAAAGTACATTTGGAACTGTATTCATAAATGAAATTTTAAAATTAGTAATGTTACACTTCGCGATTGACATTGAATTCTTCCAGGATGTCTGCTATTCGCCGCAGAAAAGCCCCGCCCATAGCACCATCTACAACTCTGTGATCATATGATAAAGAGAGGAACATTTTATGACGTACAACTATGGCATCCCCGGTTGGAGTTTCCATTACCGCAGGTTTTTTCTCAATGCTGCCTGTTGCAAGAATGGCAACCTGGGGTTGATTGATAATAGGGGTTCCTATTAAATTTCGGAAGGACCCAAAATTGGTGATCGTAAATGTTCCGCCCTGGTAATCTTCAACTGTCAATTTATTATTGCGGGCAGCTTCAGCCAATTGATTCAAGTTTTTGGTCAGTCCAACCAGATTTTTCTGTTCAGCATTCTTGATAACCGGTACCACCAAATTTCCATCAGGTTTGGCAACAGCAATTGCAATATTTACATCCTTGTGAATAATT